>DASQUF010000110.1:0-11123 GCA_035641435.1 Propionibacteriaceae bacterium
CCGAGCCCATGGTGACCGCCCTCTACCTTGAGCCCGACATCTACAAGGAGGGCCACGTGCCCGCCGCCCGCCCGGCCCGCCCAGGAGCCCCCAGCCACTGAGTATTTCTGGCCCCACTGCTCGCGCAACCGCACTCTGATCTGCCGACGTCGTCATCGCTCGCGAAACGATTTCCGGCTTTCGGGGGTGGGAGTCGTCCCCTTGCCACGAGGACACGTGTTTCGCTCGCTCCTCCTCAGCCCGGCTGCGCGCGATCCCGACGCTCGCAGCGTTACAGCTTGACTCGCGACTGATCACGCTCGGCCCCTGCCCCTGAATTACTGACCCGCGTTTCACCGGTGCCCGGCGTGTCGTGCTCTTGGGGAGCTGCTGGCGGCAGATTTCCGGGGCGATGCCCCGCCCGGAGTGTGGCGGCGGCTCGGGTACGCCGGACTTTCACCTAGGCTGGCGCCCATGGATTATCGCGTTGCCGACCTGACCCTGGCCGACTTCGGCCGCAAGGAGATCAGCCTCGCCGAGCACGAGATGCCGGGACTGATGGCGATGCGCGCCCAGTACGGGGAGAGCAAGCCGCTCGCCGGAGCCAAGATCGCCGGGTCGCTGCACATGACCGTGCAGACCGCCGTGCTGATCGAGACCCTGGTCGCTCTGGGCGCCGACGTGCGCTGGGCCAGCTGCAACATCTTCTCCACCCAGGACCACGCCGCCGCCGCGGTGGTCGTCGGCCCCAACGGGACCCTCGACGACCCCACGGGCATCCCGGTGTTCGCCTGGAAGGGCGAGACGCTGGAGGAGTACTGGGAGTGCATCGACCAGATCCTCAGCTGGCCGGATGACGAGCTCGCCAACATGATCCTCGACGACGGCGGCGACGCCACGCTGCTGGTGCACAAGGCGGTGGAGTACGAGAAGGCCGGCGAGGTGCCTGAGGCCACCGAGGAGGACACGGCGGAGTGGAAGGTCGTCCTCGAGCTCATCCGCAAGACCCTCGCTGAAGGCCGCTCCTGGATCGAGATCGGCAACGCCATCCGCGGCGTCACCGAGGAGACCACCACCGGCGTGCACCGGCTCTACGAGATGCTGCGGGCCAATGCGCTGCTGTTCCCGGCGATCAACGTCAACGACTCGGTGACCAAGTCGAAGTTCGACAACAAGTACGGCGTCCGGCACTCTCTGATCGACGGTCTCAACCGGGCCACCGACGTGCTGATCGGCGGCAAGGTCGCGGTGGTCTGCGGCTACGGCGATGTGGGCAAGGGCTGCGCGGAGTCTCTGCGCGGTCAGGGCGCCCGGGTGATCATCACCGAGGTCGACCCGATCTGCGCCCTGCAGGCGGCGATGGACGGGTACCAGGTGGCCACCCTGGAGGACGTGCTGCCGTACGCGGACATCTACGTCACCGCCACCGGCTGCCTGGACGTGATAACCGCCGACCAGATGAGCCGGATGAAGCACCAGGCGATCGTGTCCAACATCGGCCACTTCGACAACGAGATCGACATGGCGGGGCTGGCTGCCTACCCGGGTGCGAAGAAGATCAACATCAAGCCGCAGGTGGACGAGTGGCGGTTCCCCGCGACCGAGGACGGTCGGGAGGAGCGGTCGGTCATCGTGCTCAGCGAGGGCCGGCTGATGAACCTGGGCAACGCCACCGGGCACCCCAGCTTCGTGATGAGCAACTCCTTCACCAACCAGGTGATGGCCCAGATCGAGCTGTTCACCAAGCCGGAGGAGTACCCGCTCAGCGTGTACACGCTGCCCAAGCATCTCGACGAGGAGGTCGCGCGGCTGCACCTCGACGCGCTCGGCGTACGTCTGACCGAGCTGACGCCGAAGCAGGCGGCCTACCTCGGGGTCCCGACCAGCGGACCCTACAAGTCGGACCACTACCGCTACTGAGGCACTCCACTGATGCCCGGATGAGGACGCCGTGAGCATCAAGGTCGCGCTCGAGCACCGGACGACGTACCGGTTCGACCGCCCCGTCGGGATCGGTCCGCACGTGATCCGGTTGCGGCCCGCTCCGCACACGCGGACCCCGATCGAGGCGTACACCCTGCAGGTCAGCCCGGAGGAGCACTTCCTCAGCTGGCAGCAGGACCCGTTCGGCAACCACGTCGCCCGGGTGGTCTTCCCGGGCAAGTCCGCCGAGCTCGACGTCACAGTCGGGCTGGTCGCCGACCTGCAGGTGATCAACCCGTTCGACTTCTTCGTCGAGCCGTACGCCGAGCAGTTCCCGTTCGCCTACCCGCCAGACCTGGCTGCCGACCTGCGGCCCTACCTGGAGGCCTCCGCCGATGCCCGCGGGCCGGTCCTGGACGAGTGGCTGGCCGAGCGGCCCGCCGCCGGATTCGCGGGCCAGGGCACGGTCGGTTTCCTTGGTGCGCTGAACGCCGCGGTGCAGGGCGACGTCGGGTACTCGCTGAGGATGGAGCCGGGGGTGCACACCCCCGACGAGACGCTGACGGCCCGGATCGGGTCCTGCCGCGACTCGGCCTGGCTGCTGGTCACGGCGCTGCGGCACTACGGGGTGGCCGCCCGCTTCGTCTCCGGGTACCTGGTGCAGCTCGCGCCGGACGAGCCGCTGGGCGACGGATCCGCCGGCCCGGCTCTATCCGATCCCGGGGGGACACCCCCCGAGCCCCCCGGGTCGAGGGAGGACTTCACCGACCTGCACGCCTGGGCCGAGGCGTACGTCCCCGGCGCCGGCTGGATCGGGCTTGATCCCACCTCGGCGCTGTTCGCGGGGGAGGGGCACATCCCCCTGGCCGCGACCCCGCATCCCGTGTCGAGCGCCGCGATCACCGGGGCCACCGAGCGGGCCGACACCACGATGTCCTACGCCAACTCGGTGGTCCGGATCGCCGAGACCCCGCGGACGACCCAGCCCTACACCCCGGCTCAGCTGGCCCACGTGGACCGGCTGGGCCAGCAGGTCGACGAGCGGCTGGGGACCAGCGGGCTGGAGCTGACGATGGGCGGCGAGCCCACCTTCGTCTCGGTCGACGACATGGTCTCGGCCCAGTGGCGGGTGGCGGCGGACGGACCCGAGAAGCGGGTGCTGGCCAACCGGCTGGCCGGTGCGCTGGCCGAGCGCTACGCCAAGGGCGGGCTGACCCAGCGCGGTCAGGGCAAGTGGTATCCGGGCGAGGACCTGCCCCGCTGGCAGATCGGCCTGGTGTGGCGTACCGACGAGCAGCCGCTGTGGAGCGATCCCGCCCGGTTGGCCGACCCGCACGACGAGGCGGCCGCGGTGGACGACGCGCCGGCCCGGGCGGAGGCGCTGGCCCGGGCGCTCACCGCCGACCTCGGGCTGCCGGCGGACCAGCTGCGGCCCTGCTACGAGGACCCGCTGGCCCGGCTGCTCGACGAGGTCAGCCAGCCGGAGGGCCCCCGGCCCGACCGCGACCCCCCGTACGCCGACCCCGGTCTGGTGGCCGAGCTGGACCAGACCGAGAGCGAGCCCGCGGCCTGGGCGCTGCCGCTGGTGCCGTCCTGGTTCGGGGACGGCTGGGCCAGTCCGGACTGGCGAACCCGGCGGGGCAGGCTGGTACTGGTCCCCGGCGACTCCCCGGCCGGCCTGCGGCTGCCGCTCGGCTCGCTGTCGTGGCGGGACCCGGACTTCAGCGGCGAGGAGTCCTTCCTTCGAGCCAAACCGAACCTGGTGACCGCCGAGGCCCCGCGCGCCGTGGTCGTCGACGCGGCCGAGACCGACGTCCGGACGGCGCTGGTGGTCCAGGCCCGGGCCGGCTTCGTCTACGTCTTCGTGCCCCCGCTGGAGCAGCTGGAGCCATTCTGCGCGCTGGTCGAGCTGGTGGACCGGGCCGTCGAGCGCACCGGGACGGCCGTCGTCCTCGAGGGCTACGGGCCGCCGCCGGACCCGCGGATCCGGCACCTGCTGATCACTCCGGACCCGGGCGTGGTCGAGGTCAACGTGCACCCCACCGCGAGCTGGTCCGAGCTGACCGAGCTGACCCGATCCGTGTACGCGCTGGCCCGCGAGTGCGGGATGACCGCCGAGACGTTCGCGGTCGACGGGCGGCACTCGGGCACCGGCGGCGGCAGCCACCTCACCCTGGGCGGTCCGGAGCCGAGTCGGTCACCGCTGCTGCGCCGGCCGGACCTCCTGGTGAGCCTCATCACCTTCTGGCAGCACCACCCGTCGCTGTCCTACCTGTTCTCGGGGCGGTTCGTCGGGGCCACCAGTCAGGCGCCGCGAGTGGACGAGGGCCGGCCGGAGACCCTTTACGAGCTGGAGATCGCGTTCGCGGAGATCGCCCGGCTGGCCGACGCCGACGATGCCGCGTCCGAGCATCGACCGTGGGTGGTGGACCGGGCGCTGCGGCACCTGCTCACCGACATCACCGGCAACACACATCGGTCGGAGTTCTGCGTCGACAAGCTGTACAACCCTGACGCGCTGCGCGGTCGGCTCGGGCTGCTGGAGCTGCGCGGCTTCGAGATGGCCCCGCACCCGGACATGGCGCTGGTCCAGGCGCTGCTGGTCCGCGCGCTGGTCGCCCGGTTCGTCGAGCAGCCCTACTCCGCGCCGCTGGTCCGCTGGGGTACCGCGCTGCACGAGCGGTTCCTGCTGCCGCACTTCGCGATGGCCGACCTGGCCGACGTGGTTGCGGATCTGCGGGCCCACGACCTGGACGTCGACCTGGCCTGGTTCGACGTCTTCGCCGAGTTCCGCTTCCCCCTGATCGGGGTAACGACGGTGAGTGGAGTCGGTCTGGAGCTCCGTACGGCGGTCGAGCCGTGGTACGTGCTGGGGGAGGAAGCGTCCTCCGGGGCGACGGCGCGCTACGTCGACTCCTCGACCGAGCGGCTGCAGGTCCGGGTGACTGACTTCACGCCGGCCCGGCACCTGCTGACCTGTAACGGCCTGCCGGTCCCGCTGACCACGACCGGGACGCCGGGGGAGTACGTCGCCGGCGTGCGCTACCGGGCCTGGCGGCCGTGGTCGGCGCTACACCCCACGCTGGCGATCGACTCGCCGCTGAGCTTCGATGTGGTCGACCGGGCCAGTGCCGTGTCGCGGGGCGGGGTTACGTACCACGTGGTCCACCCGGGTGGGCGCGCGTACGACTCTCCTCCGGTCAACGCGGCGGAGGCGGAGGCCCGACGGGGCGTACGGTTCGAGGCGGTCGGGCAGACTACGGGAGTGGTGGACCTCGAGGCGCTCGACGCCGCGCTGGCCTGGCGCGCCGCCGAGCCGGACGAGTATCCGGTCACGCTCGATCTGCGTCGCCGTCGCCCGCCGCGCTGGGGTCGCGGGTGACGGTCCTCAGCCGCTATCTCGCCGGAGTCGCCGAGCCGGCGGGGGCGACCGATGGCGCGTTCGACGAGCTCGCCGCGTCCGACGGGTCGGCGCGGGCGGGCTGGTCGGTGCTGCTCGGCCAGCTCAACGCGCTGGAGCCCTCCGACCTGGTCCGGGCCCAGCGCGAGGTCGCCCGGTTGCTGGAGGACGACAACGTCACCTACACCCCCAGTCCGGCGTCGACCCTGTCCATCGCCGACCGGGCCGACTTGGTGCCACCACCGCTCAGCGAGCCCCGGCCTTGGCGGCTGGACCCGCTGCCGCTGATCCTTGATGACCGGGAGTGGTCCAGCCTCGAGGCCGGCGTGGTGCAACGGGCCGAGCTGCTGGACACCATCCTGTCCGACCTCTACGGAGCCCGGCGGCTGCTGGCCCGGCAGGCGATCCCGCCGACGGCGGTGCTGGACCATGACGAGTACCTGCGCGCGGTGGTCGGCGTCGAGGCCGTGGCCGGACGGGGCCTGGTGATGACCGCCGCCGACCTCGGACGGGACGGGACCGGTCAGTGGAAGGTGATCTCCGACCGCACCCAGGCCCCGTCCGGCATGGGCTTCGCGATGCAGAACCGACGGGTGGTCTCCCGGGTGCTTCCCGAGGTCTACCACTCGGCCAACCTCCACCGACTGACCCCGTTCTTCTCGGCCCTTCGGCTGGCCCTGGTCGACGCGGCGCCCAGCAATGTGGAGGACCCGCGGGTGGTGGTGCTCAGCCCCGGCACCCACTCCGAGACTGCCTTCGACCAGGCCTTCGTGGCCTCCCTGCTCGGCTTCCCGCTGCTGGAGGGCAGCGACCTCACCGTGCGGGACGGCCGGGTGTGGATGCGCACGCTGGGCAAGCTGGAGCAGGTCGACGTGATCTTGCGCCGGGTCGACTCGACCTGGATGGACGCGTTGGAGCTGCGGCCGGGCTCCCGGCTGGGGGTCACCGGGCTGCTGGAGTGCGTCCGGCAGGGCACGGTCAGCGTGGTCAACAACCTTGGTTCGGGGGTGCTGGAGAACCCGGCCCTGCTGCCGTTCCTGCCCGAGCTGTGCGAGCGGCTGCTCGGTGAACCGCTGCGGCTGCCGTCGGTGGAGACCTGGTGGTGCGGGGACGAGGCATCCCTCAGTCACGTGCTGGCCAACCTCGACCACATCGTGGTCCGGCCGATCAGCCGAGGGCACGGACGCAGCGTCCTCGGCGGTGCGCTGACCGGGGACCAGCGCGAGCAGCTGATGGCCAAGCTGAAGGCGGCGCCGCACCGGTTCGTGGGGCAGGAGGTGCTGCCGTTGTCCTCGGTGCCGACCAGCGAGGCTGACGCTCTGGTCCGCCGGAACCTGATCCTGCGTGCGTTCGCGGTGCGCAGCGGCGCCTCGTACACCGCCATGCTCGGCGGTCTGGCCCGAGTGACCGACGACCAGCTCGGCCGGCGCCCGCCGTTGGTCACCGACCCCGATGGTGGCCCGTCGAAGGACGTGTGGGTGGTCAGCCGGGAGCCGGTGGCGGCGGCCCGACTGGTCGCCCCGCGCGGCCGGGTCGAGGACGAGACCGGCGTGGTGACCGCCGGGTCGCCATCGGTGGCCATGGTGCCGCGCGTGCTGTCGGATCTGTTCTGGTTCGGTCGCTACGCCGAACGGGCGGAGGACCTGCTCCGGCTGATCCTAGCCACCCGGACAGTGGCCATCGAGACCGACTCTGACGTCTCGCCCGGCCGGCCGCTGCCGGCCTTGCTCGAGGCGATCACCCACGTCAGCACGGCGTACCCCGGGTTCTTGCGGACCGGCGTGGCGACCATGCCTGAGCTGCGCGCCATGCTGCTGGACCGGCAGCGGGCGGGCACGGTCGCCCAGTCGGTCAACGCGCTGTCACTGGCCGCCCAGGGCGTACGCGACCAGCTGTCCGAGGACGTGTGGATGGTGCTGGCCGAGACCGAGCGGGCGCTCGCCGCGCTGGCCGCCAACCCGTCCGACCAGGGGCTACAGCTCGCCGACACCGGCGAGCGGGTGCTGTCCGGGTTGCTGGCGCTGGCCGGTATCACCGGCGAGAACATGGTGCGCGACCCCGGTTGGTACATGCTCGACTCCGGCCGTGGGCTGGAACGGGCGCTGCAGGTGGTGGCGCTACTGCGGGTCACCCTGACCCGGGTGCGGCCGATGGAGGTGGAGCGGCTGGTGATCGAGGCGGTGCTGACGGCCTCCGAGTCGATCGTCACCTTCCGGCGCCGCTACCGGGGGCGGACCGGTGTGGAGGCGGTGGCCGAGCTGCTGGTGACCGACGTCTACAACCCGCGCTCGGTCGCGTACCAGCTGCGGCGGATGCTGCACGACCTGCGGGCGATTCCCAACACCTCGCCGACCGCCCGGCCGGTCCGGATGCTCGACAGCCTGACCGAGAAGGTACGGATCGCCGACCTGCCCTCGTTCGGCGAGGCCGCGGACGGCCGGCGCCTGGCCCTGGATGTCTTCCTCGCCGGGCTGCAGGAGCAGCTGCGGGCCCTGGCCGAGGCGATCCGCGACCAGTACCAGCGCCTCGCCCCCAGCCCGCGACCGCTGTTCCAGGTGGAGCGGTGACGATGGCGAACTACCGGATCGAGCACTCCACCAGCTACACCTACGACGCGGAGGTGACGGGCAGCTACGGGCAGTTCCACCTGCGGCCGCGGGACCTGCCATGGCAGACCTGCCTGGCTCACGAGATCATCGTCGACCCGGAGCCGTCGGACCTGTTCCAGCACATCGACCTCTACGGCAACACGAAGTCCTACTTTCACGTGACCAAGCCGCACACCAACCTGCGGGTGACCGGGGTGAGCGTCGTGCAGGTGGAGAAGGCGGAGCTGGACCCGGCGGCCCTTGCCCAGCCGTGGGAGCAGGCCCGACCGAGCGTTCGGCCGGAGGAGCCGGACGCGTGGGAGGCGACCGACTTCACCTTCCCCTCGCCCTACGTGGAGATCCCTGACGGGATGCTCGACTACGCCCGCGTCTCCTTCCCGGCCGGCCGGCCGATCGGTGAGGCGGCGATCGAGCTGATGCAACGGGTCAACTCCGACTTCACCTACAAGTCCGGGTCGACGACCACGAGCACCAAGGTCAGCACCCTGCTCCGCGACCGGACCGGGGTGTGTCAGGACTTCTCCCACTTCATGGTCTCCGCGCTGCGCTCGCTCGGGTTGGCTGGTCGCTACGTGAGCGGCTACCTGGCCACCCGGCCTCCGGTGGGCCGGCCGCGGCTGGTCGGCGCCGACGCCAGCCACGCCTGGGTGGGCTGCTGGGTGCCCGGGGCCGGCTGGCTCTACCTCGACCCCACCAACCGGCGGGTGATCGACGAGTCCCACGCCACTGTCGCGTGGGGTCGTGACTACGGCGACGTCCCGCCGGTCAAGGGCGTGATCTTCACCGAGGCGAAGAAGTCCCAGATGGACGTCTCCGTCGACATGGCACCTGCCGCCTGACGCACTTCCTTCCCCCGATTCCCTGCGTCCCTCCCTCTTGTACCTCCCGCCGCTGCGCCCCTCCCTGCCTCACCACTCCGGCCTGAATTACTGCCCCGCGTTTCACCATCTCCCGGCGTGTCGCCGTTCCTGGCCTCTCCTCGCGTCACTTTCTCGTGTCCACAGCCCGCGGGGCCCTTGTGGCGTTCTCCACAGATCTTGTGCTGCCCGGTCGATTCCTGGTCTGCGTCCGCAACCTCCCGGCATGACACCATCCGCCGAACTCATTCGTGTCGTCTCCGCCCGCGGGGGCGTGATCGCCCGCCGTCACCATCCCGAGCTATGCGGCGCCATCGACTGGGCCGTCCGCAACCGGGAGCTGATACCTGTCCTGCCCGGCGTCTATGCCGTCATGGCGCTCGCCGACCAGCCGCTGACGCGGATGCGGGCTGCCTGTCTGCGTCACCCCAACGGTGTGCTGCTGACCGGCGCAGCCGCGCGGGCGTCCTTCTGGCCCAAGGCGCCGGTGGACGCCATCCGAGTTGCGGCACCGGTTCGGGTGGCGGCGCAGCCCGGGTTCATCTTCACCCGCCGGCGCATCCCACCCGAGCTGGTGGCCGAAGAGGGTGGCCTGCGCTTCACCACTCCGGCGCTGACGGCGATCGACATGAGCACCTTCTCCTGCACCGACGCCATCGATCGGGCGCTGCGAACCCGAGCCGCGACCCTGCCCATGATGTACGAAGCCTTGGCCCGCACGGCCAACCGAATCGGCAATCCCGAGCGGATGCGGCTGCTCCTCGACTCGCGTGACCTGCCCTGGTCAGCGGCGGAGCGGCTCGCGCACAACATCCTGCGCCGAGCCGGTATCCGCGGTTGGCAGACCAACGTAGCGGTCTTCCTCGAGGGCCGGTGGTACTACATCGACATCGCCTTCCGGCGGCTCAAGGTCGCCATCGAGATCGACGGTCGGCTCCACGAGGATGACCAGGACCTGTTCGAGTCCGACCGATGGCGACAGAACGCGCTCGTCCGCGAGGGGTGGCGGGTGCTGCGCTTCACCTGGGACATGCTGCGGGAGCATCCGGAGGCCGTCATTGCGGCTGTGCTCGCGGTGATCGCCTGAGAAAGTGACGCCAGTCAGGTGTCCAGGGCGCGACACGCCGCAAAGTGGCGAAACGCGGGGCGGTTATTCAGGGAGGCGCAGAGCGAGGCGGTGGAGCGAGGAAGGGAGCAAGGAGGGAGGCGGAGATATCAGCCGCGGGGGATCGTGAAGCTGGTCAGGTGGGCGGAGGAGTTGCCCAGGTCGCGCCAGGGGCCGAGCAGGGTGATCACGGCCATCCCGCTGGTGGGGTACTTCTGGTCGAGGTGGGCCCAGTCGGCGGAGTCCGTGCGTACGCACACGTGCTCGACCAGGTCCGGGATGCCGGGGGAGTGGCCCAGGAGTAGCACGGTCGATATGTCGTCGGGCGTCTGGCGTACCAGCCGGACCAGCTCCGGCACCCAGGCCTGGTAGATGCCACGGACCAGCCGGACCTCGCCGGCGGTGGCGCCGACGGCGTGAGCCCGTTCCCAGGTCTCGCGGGTGCGCGCGGCGGTCGAGCAGAGCACCAGGTCAGGACTCAACGCTCGCTGGACCAGCAGCCGACCGAGGGCGTCGGCGTCCCGGCGGCCGCGCCCGGACAAGGGGCGATCGTGGTCGTCGACGTCGTGGTCCCAGGACGACTTGGCGTGCCGAACCGCGATCAGGGTTCGCCCGTTCGCGGAATTCATGGCATGAGCGTAGAGGTCCCGCGTCAGCGCCACCCTGCGGGCAGCTCCTCCGCGCTTGGCACCATTGCTTGGCGTGCGGGTTCGCGACACTCCGGAGGAGCGCTGCACCAGATGCCGGGCGCTGGTGGCTAGCACCCGCAGCGTCGTCACCGGGGTCACTCTGCCGATCTGGCAGACCGTCGGACACTTCTTCACCGCCGGTTTCCCGCGGTCCACCGGGCGCGGCAATGGTGGATCGCCATCGCAGTGGTCAATGTCGGGCGGCCCATTTCGCCTTCCAGGTGTGGCTGACAACGCCGAAGTGACCGGCGGCGGCTACATGGTCGCGGCCGGCCGGGCAGGAGTGTTCTACGGGCTGCTGCTGCCGCACGGGCTGCTCGAGCTGACGATCATCTTCGTCGCTTCCGGGGCCGGGCTCCGGCTGGGCTGGTCCTGGATCGCGCCCGGACTGCGGACCGCTCGCAGGCCCTGGCAGCGGCGCCGGTGCCGACCGAGGCCGGCTGACTCGCACCTTCCTGGGCCGTGCCCTACGCCCCTAGGCTTCGATCATGATGTCCGCCCGCCGCCTGGTCCCGTTCCTGGTGGCCGGGACTTTGGTTCTGGCGGGCTGCGCCGGCGGGA
>DASQUF010000111.1:0-10719 GCA_035641435.1 Propionibacteriaceae bacterium
GCACCCCACGACCAACGAGATCACCCGCGCAACCATCTCGGTGACCCTCAAGCGGGCCAGCGACGCCGCGCCCGCCGTCGGCCCGGTCACCGGCGGCACCAAGCCCGCACCCGCGCCGCCCAAGCCCGCGCCGCAGCGCACGCACACGGTAGTGAAGGGCAACACACTGTGGGGCATCGCCCAGCGTTACTACGGCAGGGGCACGTTGTGGCCCCGGATCTACGACGCCAACCGGTCCAAGATCAAGAATCCACATTGGATCTTCCCTGGGCAGGTGTTCGTGATCCCATGAGCACCAAGGTCATCTTCGCCCTGTACGTCGCCGTGCCGGTGCTCGCGCTCATCTGGTGCGTCTACGTGGGGTGCGCGCACCGATGACGACGCTCACCGCCGCACAGGTCGCCGTCCTGGTCAAGCAGGCCGGGTTCCCCCGGGTCGACTGGGTCAACATGGTCGCCATCGCAAAGGCCGAGTCCCGGTTCGTCGTCGAGTCGATCAACCCGCGCAGCCAGGCCAGCGGACTGTTCCAGATCTACCCGAAGGCCCACCCCAAGTACGACGTGCGCCGACTGCGCTCGGACGCCGCCTACAACACCCGGGCCGCCAAAGAAATCTACGACGTCCAGCGCAAACGGGCATGGGTCGCCTTCACCTCCGGCGCTTATCTCGACTACCTCAACGAAGCCCGTCAGGGGGTCGCTCAAGCCGCCAGCGTCACCGGCAACCCCTCGGTCCCCGCCAGCAGCAACTCCGGCAGCGGGGCGGCCGTGGACGACGGCAGCAAGACGCCTGCCTTCAGCTACGGGCCGCCCGGTCCACAGCTGGTCAACGCAGGAGTCGGCGCGCCACTCTCGGCCGCCCAGGAGACCCTCGACGGAATCGCCGGTTTGCGCGTCCTGGGCACCCAGGTCGTCGCCGACCTGTCCAACGCCATCATCGGCAACCCCACATTCACCGCCGCCGTCGACACCGTGCCGCACGTCGCCTTCACCATCGCCGACCCCGAGGGCGAATTGCTCTGGAGGCAGGGCAACGCGTGGGTACAGGGCAACCGGGTGCAGTATCGCGACCTCGATCTGCGTATCGACGAGGTGAAGTTCGAGCCCGGCAGTCACTCCACCGGGCAGCTCACCATCACCTGCGTGGATGACATCGTCTACGCCCTGATGAAGTTGCGCGGGCCGCGCACCGCCGAGGGAATCAGCGCTACCCAGTGGATCGCCCAGGAGCTTGCGCTGGCAGGCGTCGACCCGAATCGGTACTTCCTGGGGGAGTCGGTGCCCACTCAGTCGGTGATCGCCCGCGACGATGAAGATCAAGCGGGGACCGGTGGAGGCGGTGAGATACCCAGCGCGTGGACCACCATCGTCCGCCTGGCCAAGGAACTCGGGAAGCGGATCTTCGTCAGCGGCAGGAGACTCGTGTTCGGCTCGGCCGCCTTCGCCATGCAGTGGTCAGCACCTGGCCCCCTGCGATTGTCCTGGCATGCGCCGCCCACCGAGGGGGAACGCTTCCTGACGATGCCCTCGACCAAGCGCACCTCGATCGGCAGCCGCTCCGACGTCGTCCAGGTAACCGCGCGCATCCCGTTGAACCGTGCCCAGTTCTTCCGTCCCGGCGTCCCCGTGATCATCCGCAATACCCCGACGATCGCCGGAGACAGCTGGGTCACATTCATGTGCACCTCGGTCGCGCACACCCTGGGTACCGACACCGACGGGGCCGAGATCATGCTGACCCTGCCCGTCGACCCACCACCGCAGCCGCCCACGCAGCCCACCAGCGCGAGCACCAACGGTGGGTCGGCCTCGGCGGCCGGGACCTCTGGCGGCGGCGCGGACGGACAGGTGGGCCGGTTCGTCGCGCTGGCGCTCCAGCAGGCCGGGAAACGCTACGTCTTCGGCGCTGAGGCCAGCCCCAGTGACCCGAATCCGCGCACCTTCGACTGCTCCGAGCTGGTCGAGTGGGCCGCCGCCCGCGCCGGGATCTCCCCGCGCGTGCCCGACGGCTCCTCGGCGCAGATCAACCACTGCCGGTCCATCCCTCTCGCGCAAGCCATCCGCACGAAGGGCGCACTGCTGTGGACGCCTGGCCATATCGCGATCAGCCTGGGTAACGGGAAGACCATCGAAGCCATGAACAGCCAGGCCGGAATCAGACAGGGCAACGCCGCTGGGCGCTTCAAGCGTGGCGGCCTGATCCCCGGCGCCCAGGGGTACAAGTGAGCGCCTACGGCTTTCTGCACACAGCCCGCGTCCTCGGTCAGGACGCGGGCTCCGGCGGCTGGTTCGTGCAGTCGGTGGCGCTGGCGCGAGATCGGAAGTGGGGGCCGATCCCGTCGTGCGTGGCCGCGCTCGAGCCGGGCGACCGGGTGGTGCTGGCCGCGACCGGCACCACGCGGGACAACCTGATGATCGTGGGCGCACTCGACCCCCGGTATCCGGACATCGGCGACATCCCCGGATTGCAGGCCGCACTCGACGCGGCGGCGACCGACGCCGACCTGTCGGCGCTCGCCGCCGCTATCGACCTCCGTGACGACGGCCAGGATGCCACCCTGTCCAGCCATGGCGCCCGGCTCACCACCGCCGAGGGCGCGATCACCACGGCCGAAGGCACGATCGTCAGCCACGGGACGCGGCTGACGAGCGTCGAGGGCGTCAACACCACCCAGAACACGCGGCTGACCACGAACGAAACCAACATCACGGCGTTGCAGGCGCGCAAGTCGACCCGCATCGCCCGGCCCAACGCCAACGCCCCGTTCTGGAGCGGCTCGCAAACCACCGTCGCCAATACCAGCTACACGATCGCGCAGGTCGCCATCGCCGATCCGGGCTGGGCGTACTTCATCGAAGGCCGGGCGAACTTCACCGCATCGGGTGTGACCGGCGGCCCCTACAGCAGCACAGTCCACATGCGCGTCGACAGCGCGACCCTGCCACCCGCGCCAGGGACGGACGTGCTCGGTAGCAACTTCATGCGCACCATCGACGGAGGCTTCGCCACCTTCCACGTGGACGGGATTTCCCAGCAGTCCTGGACCGGCGCGCGCACCGTCTACTTGATCTTGCGCAACGGCGCCACCGGCGTGATGACCGTCAGCAACCTCTCCACCTCGCTGATGTACCGGTTCGACCTGATCATCCACCCCGTGTAGCCCGCCACCTGGCGCGCCTGCCCAGCGGGGCGGGGCCACGATGAGACGATGCCCGCATGCCCCGGCTGATCGGCTTCCCGTTTCAGCTCGACCCCACCGGCTCGGTGGCCACCGTCGAGCAGGACAGCGACGCCGAGATCGACCAGCAGATCGCGCTCGCGATGCTCACCCGGCCCGGGGAGCGCGTCCAGGCGCCGACCTTCGGAGTGGCCGACCCCGCGTTCGCCCGCTTCGCAGTGGGGGCATTGCAGCGCCACTGTGACGACTTCGGCCCTGAAGTGGACATCACCACCGTCAGCACCAGCCGGGCCGCCGAGGGACGCGAGGAAGTCGTGATCAACTGGAGCCGCCGCGACGAGACACGGGAGGTTCCGCCGCAGTGACCAGTCCGATCCAGCCCTCGCCTGACATCACCGCCTACGTCGACCTGCGCCCCTACGACGTCACCGACCAGGACATCGTGAACACCGGCCTCGCCGCCGCCCAGCTCAACCTGCCGGGCTGGGTGCCGCGCGAGGGCAACACCGAGGTCGTGCTGATGGAGTCGCTGGCGCTGGAGATCAGCGAGGCGGTCGTGGCCATCAACCGGGTGCCTGGTGCCGTGGTGGCCGCCCTGCTGCTGCTGGCCGGGGTTGACAAGGACTACGGCGCCGCACCCATCACCACCGTCACCTTCACCCTCGGGGACACGCTCGGGCACACCATCCCCGGCGGCACCCGGCTCTACCTGGTCCTGGACGACGGCACCACCGTGACATTCCTGGTCGAGCCGCCCGGCCTCACCGTCGCACCCGGCGACGACACCGGCACCGTCTCAGTCATCGGCGACATCTTCACCGACCAGGCCAACGGCATCCTCGCGGGCACCCGGCTGATCATGGCCGATCCGGTGCCGTTCATCGAGCGCGTGGAACTGGCCGCCGACGTCGCCGACGGCCGCAGTGCCGAGACCGACGACGAGTGGCGCGACCGGGGCGTGGCCCGGCTCTCGCGGCTGTCCGACGCGCTCGTGCTGCCCCGGCACTTCGAGGCCGCCGCGCTGGAGCGCACCGAGGTCGCCCGCGCGGTCGCGCTCGACCTGTGGGACGGCAGCGGCGGCAGCCCCGGCGACGACCCCGGCCACATCACCGTGGCCGTGCTCGGCGACGGTGGCGCCGCGCTGTCCGCGCCCGCGAAGGCCGCCATCGAGACCGACCTCGAGGATCGCGCGGTCGCCATCCTCGACGTGCACGTGATCGATGTGACGATCGAAGAGGTCGCGGTCACGGTCGAGATGCGTCCCCTGGACGGTTACGACGCCGACGAGGTGGCCGACGCGGTGGAGGAAGCGGTCGCCGCCTACGTCAACCCGCTGACCTGGCAGTGGGGCGGCACCATCCGGCTCTACGAGGTCGTCTCGCTGGTGGATCGGGTGGACGGCGTGGACTACGTCACCGAGGTGCTGATCGACGGGCTCGCCTTGGACTACGACATCACCGGTGCGGCCAACCTGCCCAGCGCGGATCCGGTCACGGTGACGGCGGTATGACGACGCCGCTGACCTCCGAGCCGCTACCGGGCGACGGTCAAGTGCCGCACATGAGCACTCTGGCCGACCGGCTGTACGCGCGACTGCCCGAGGTCTACCGCACCATGGACGCTCGCGACTCGACCTGGGTGTTCAAGCGTTACATCGCGGGCCTGCTCGCGATGGCCGGGCAGCTTGACGGCACCGTGGACGCGATCGACGGCGAGCGGCCGATCGGACCGGCCACACCGGAGCCGTGGGCGCTACCGCCGGACGAGCTGGAAGTCTGGCGCGCCACCCGGCGCAACCGCCCGTCGGCCCTGGCGGACCCGGAACAGGCCGAGGCGAGCTGGCTGCCGTGGCTCGCCCAGCTCGTCGGCGCGGTACTCGACCCGGCCGCCACCGAGGCCGAGCAGCGCGACACCATCCGTTACGCCACCTCCGGCTGGCGCGGCGGCACCCGCTCGGCCATCGCCGACGCGGCCCGCTCCGCACTCACCGGCACCCGGTATGTGGTGATCGCGCCGCACACCAAGCCGGACGCCGGGGTGCTGATCGACGGCACCGCGTGGGACATCACCATCGTCACCCGCGCCAGCGAGACGCCTGACCCCGGCGCCGTGCTCGGTGCGGTGCTGCGCAAGGGCGTCAAGCCCGCCGGGGCTGTGCTGTGGCACTACCCGTACACGGCGACGTGGACGCAGGTGACAGCCGAGTATCCGACGTGGGCCGACCGCATCGGGGTCACCTGGCGAGAGATCAAGGAGACCGGCCTTGGCTGAGACGCGTACCGCCTTCTTCGAGCTGGCTACCTACAGCATCGACAGCGACGAAACGCTCACCCGCGAGGACTGGGTGGAAACGATCGACGAGATCGAGCTGCGTGCCGCCTACGACGACGGCACCACCGGCGCAGTGCTGCCCGCCGACCACCTCAAGCCGGGCCGCTACTTCCGGCAGTCCTTCGCCGACGGCTACGCCCTGCACCGACGAGCGGGTGCGGCGTGGGAGTGGGTCGGCGGCACCATCGTGCCGGTGCGTCAGCGGTATCGAGGCGCGGTGAGCGGCGACATCATGCTGTCCACCGACATCGCGGGCGCGACAGCAACCGCGACCCTCACCGCCGGTGGCGAACTGGGCACCACCGGACTGGTGCGCTCAGTCGCGGGCGGCGCGTTCGGCGCGGACCTCGACACAGTGCTGACCGACCGCACCCAGACCGGCCGCCTGCACGTACGCACCCGCGCCACGGGTGAGCGGGCCGTGGTGGCGCGCGCGCACGCTGCCGACGCGGGCAACCTGCTGAGCGCGGTGGAGACCGGCGGGTCGGTGACCTGGTCAGTAGACGCGGCCGGACGGATGCGCTCGAACGTCCCGGCCGCTCTCGGCGGTGCCGCGCCCACCACGAACGTGCCTCTGGCGGTCGCGCCGACGGCCGACACCGACACCAGCGCGATCCGGCTGGCGGCCCGCGTGTCCGGCAACGTGCCCGCGATCCGCGTGCTTCGCGACCTCGCCGACGCCGACGACATCCTGTCGGTGCAGTCCGACAAGATCCGCATCGGCCGGAGTGCTCCAGCCTGGAGCGGGGGCGTGATCGAGTTGCGCGCCCCGAACATTGCCCTGGTGGGCGCGGTCTCGCTATCGGGCGGCGCACTTACCGCGCCGGAGGCGACGATCGAGGAGCTGACCGTGTTCGGCGGCGAACCGATCGTGGTGGTGGACGCACTGGCCGACATCGTCTCGCCGGTCATGGGAATGTGGGCACTACTCAAGAGCGACTACGTGATCTACCGGTACAACGGCTCATGGACGGCAGGATTCAACGCTGGCTCCGGCACTACCAACGCGACCCGGCATCAGGCCCGGTACGTCAAGACTGCCCCACAGGGCGTCCCGAGCACAGCGAGCACATGGACCCCTGTCCAGTTCCAGACCACCGATCTTGCCTGTAATGACGTCACGGCGTCCGGTACCGGCAACAGTATCTTCACCCTGAACCGGGCGGGCACGTGGGACGTCGGGGTGCAGGGTGGCTGGTTCGGCAATCCCGGCGGCGGGCGGCGCGGGCTTTACGTCCTCGACGCCATCCCGCACACCAAGATCCACGCGGGACAGGTGACGTTCCCTGACCCTGACGCCGGGGTGCAGCTCTCAGCGAGCGTTGAGAAGCATTTCGCGGCCGCGTCGGTGATCAGGATCGGTGCACTCCAGGACTCTGGCAACAGTGTCTCGCTCACCAGCTCCGACGAGTCCACCTCTGTCACCTTCACCTGGAGGCATGGATGATCTTCGAATACCAGGTGCTCCGAGACGAGGAGCGTGGGCGGCTACGGGTCGAGCGTGTGCGATCCCTGGAGGCCGACCTGTGTCGCATCGAACTGGCGCTCGAGGACGCGCTGTCCACAGCGGAAAAGGACAGCTTGTACGCGGACGCCGAGATCATCCGCCGACGGCTCACGCCGCACTACGTCGAGCTGGGTCTGACCGAGATGCCGAAGCGAGAGGGGTCGGTGGATGGCCGGTCAGACGAGATGGTTCCTCCGAAGGCTGGCGGATTGCCGGAAAAGCCCATTCCTGCTGATCAGCTACCTACTCCTGGGTAGCACTGGGGCCCTGGTATTCGCGGTCAACCCGATCAAGTCCATCGCGGACCGGGGCGGCTTGCTGATCACCACCATCTGGGGAGTGTTTTGCCTTGTCGCGGCGCTCTGCGGTCTCACTGGGATGATCTTGCGACGACTATGGCTTGAAGTGCTGGGCACCGCACTCGGCGCCACGGCGAGTCTCACCTGGTGCGCGGCACTGGTGTTGCAAGCTGTCCACACGCAAAGCGCGGCCCCGCTCACCGCTGCGTGCATGGCTGCCACCTTGGCCGCGAAGTTCGCACACCGTAGCGCGGAGGTGTTCGGCCGAAAGCCACAGTGAAAGGGGCAGACGCGTTGGTGGTCGCACAGGCGGACGCCCTGGCCGGTTCATCCGGGCTGCTGCTGTTCTTACTGGGCGGCGGCCTGATCGGCGCGCTGATCTCCGCCTACCGGTTCTACGTCAACTTCCGCACGACCGAGCGCGGGCTGGCCCGCCAGCGACTCCAGCAGGCCGCCCGCAACGAACGCAACGCCCAGCACGAGGCTGGGCTGTGGCAGGCGCGCTGCGCCGACCTGGAGTACCTGATGCGCCGCCGTGGCGTCACAGTGCCGCCGCTGTCGGCCGAGCTGGCGGCCCTGGTCACCCCTGACGCACTGGAGGAGACTCCCGTGGACTGGAACATCACGCCGAGCCCTGGAAACTCCAGCGGGGGACAGCAACCATGACCCATCCCATCGAGCCCGACCCCACCGTCACCGCCACGTCCGAGACGTCGCCACCGGCCGTCCGGCGCCGCACTCACTTCTGGGGTGCGCTGCTCGCCGCGTCCATCGCCGTCTTCCTCGTCGGCGGCGCGTTGCTCTACGCCATGATCCGGGACAACGAGGACCAGATCGACGCTCAGGGACAGGCGCTCGCCAACTACGACATCGTGGTGGGTCAGATGTGCGAGGTCGCCGGTGGGCAGGTCAACACCGACCCGGCCGCGAAGACGTGGTGCGAGCGAGTCCAGCGCGGCGAACCGGCGGTACCGCTCCCGGCGGACGTGGTCACCCGAGAGGGCACTCCCGGTATCGGCTTGGCCTACACCAGGCAGGTGGACCGCTGCTACATCGAAGTGGGCCTGACCTCCGGCGTGAGCAACCGCTACGGCCCATTTTGCGGCACCCCGGGGGAGACCGGCCCGACCGGCGCCACAGGGCCGAGCGGTCCGGCTGGCGAGACCGGCGCGCCGGGGGAGACGGGCGCGGCTGGGGAGACCGGCGAACGCGGCCCCGAGGGCACTCAAGGCGTGGGGATCGCCGACGTCCGCGCCAACGGGTGCAACGTGGACGTGGTACTCACCGACGGCACGGTGAAGACCGTCGGCCCGTTCTGCTCGCCATTCGGATCGTGGACGGTCACCCGCGCGGATGGCTCCGTAGAGCGGTGCACGCGCGACGGGGGCGAGGACAGCGCGCCGAACTACCGGTGCGAAGTCATCAGCGCCCCCACCGTGCCGTCCAGCACCAGCGAGGAAGCACCTCCTGTCACCGAGACGCCCGCACCGACAGACGGGACCGGTGGCCTGTTGCCGCTGCCCGGAGGCCGCTGACGGCGAGCCTCCCGCGATTGGTCACCCATCCGGGTCACCATGCCGGGGTGACCGTGTCCCAGAACAACTGGCCGGTGGATCCGCCGCGCACCTACCGGCCGATCCCCGGCACCACCGTGCGCGTCACCATCGCCGACGGCCCCGCCGGTGACGTCCTCATGTACGTGCTCGAGCAGATCGACCGGCGCGTGGAGGACATCGACCTGAACTCGACGCGTGGTGAGTTCGACGACTGGGGCTACGCGCCTCGCAACGTGCGCGGCTCCACAGAGGTCAGCAACCACGCGTCCGCCACGGCCGTGGACGTCAACGCCACCCGGCACCCGCTGGGCGCGATCGGCACGTTCAGCCCGGTACAGGTCGCCGAGATCCATCGCATCCTCGCCGAGGTTGACCACGTCGTGCGCTGGGGCGGGGACTACACCGGCCGCCGCGACGAGATGCATTTCGAGATCGTCGGCACCCAGGAAGAGGTCGCCCGCGTGGCCGGGCGACTCCGACAGCAAGCAGCGGGAGAACCCTTCATGAGCCTTCCCCAGTGGGCCCAGAACATGATCCTGGAGGCCGCCAAGCGCACGCTGGGCTGGTGTCAGCAGCGGTGGTTCCGGCGCAACCCGGACGGCACGATCACCCCGGTGGCCGCCGGTGCGCCCGGCGCGATCCCGGCGGGCGGGCTGGACACCCTCGACGGCAACTACCTGGTCACCCAGATGGCGGACCTGCGGGCTCGCATGATCCGCGCCGAGCAGAAGATCGACGCGGGCAACGCCGAGCAGGTCGACGAGAACGAACTGCGCGCGCTCCTCGAGGAGGACCGCCAGCGGCTCCTCGCCGAGTGGGACACGATCTCCGAGCGCGAGAATCCGGACGACGTGATTCTGCGCGCCAGCACCGAAGCGAACACCACCAACCCCCGGGAGGTCTGACATGGCGACCCTGCGCAAGATGTGGGCGCAGATCGGCGGCGCCATCGCCACGCTGATCTACAGTGTGATCACCGACGGCGGGATCATCGGCCTGGAATGGGCGGTACTGCTCACCGAAGGCATCGCGATCATCCTGGTCTGGTACGTCGACAACACCGGCCAGGCCCCCTACGCCAAGGGTGCCGCCGCGTTCTGGACGGCCGCGTCGGTGGTGTTCATGGTCGCGGCGACGAACGGCGTGGACTCCAAGGAGTGGGTCCAGATCCTCATCGCTGGCGTCACAGCCGTGGTCGTGCTCGGCGTCCGGAACAAGGGTACCGGCGCGGCATCCCGGCCGGTCGTCGCTGGTGGGAGTACCGTCGCGCCATGAGTGATTCCCGCGCCAACGCCAACCTGGCCAAGCCCCAGGCGTTCGAGACCAAGAGCATGCCGGGCACCTACAGCCCGGCCCCGACGCCCGAGTTCCACCAGCAGACCATCGATCCCGGCTACTCGAACTCGCCCGGACCCGAGGGCGACGACGGCGGCGAGGAGTGGGCGACGTCCGATGCCGCTGCGGGCAAGTTCACCGACCAGACCGAGCTGACCTCCTCAGAGGAGGCGAAGAAGTCACCCAGCGGCGGCACCAGCGGCGCCCGCACGAGCGCGAAGGCGTCCGGCTCCACCTCGAAGTGAGCCCCGGCGCGGGCGAAACGGGACAAGGCCCGGCCGTCACCTTGTGGTGACGGCCGGGCCTTGCTCATGCTCGCGCGGGATCATGCCCGCCGCGTGCGCCTCGTACTCGTTGACGGCGTCGAGAAGCACGAAGGTCAGCCGGTTGATCTCCGAGTCGACCGGCACCAGTGCATCCGCACGACCACTCTCGACGATCAAGGCCGCCCACTGCTGAGCCGCCGCGACGACCCGGGCCGCGCTGCGAGGAGCGTTGACGGCAGGCGCCGGA
>DASQUF010000112.1:0-5701 GCA_035641435.1 Propionibacteriaceae bacterium
GGGTCCGGTGCCGCCGCGCACCGGCGGAATACCGGCGCCTCGGGCGTCGTTGTCCGACCAGCATGCTGGTAGCCGGCTCCGCAGCGGGATAGCTCAGGCGGTAGAGCAAGCGGCTCATAATCGCTGTGTCGCGGGTTCGAGTCCCGCTCCCGCTACCGCAGATCCAACCAGCGAAGGACACCGAGGACACCGAGATGGCCAAGACCACAGATGTGCGGCCGAAGATCACCCTTGCCTGCACCGAGTGCAAGGAGCGCAACTACATCACCAAGAAGAACCGGCGTAACGACCCGGACCGGCTGGAGCTGAAGAAGTTCTGCCCGCGCTGCCGCACCCACACCACCCACCGCGAGACCCGCTGACCCTCGCCGACGGGCATGCGCCCTGAGCCGGTCGAGGGGCCGCAAACGACGTCCTCGGGTCGTTCCATCCCGGTCATCGGACTGGCCCACGGCAGCCGGCATGCTTCGGGCGCCGTAGCGATCGAGCGGCTGATGGCCGTTCTCGATGCGCCCGACCGGCCGGCCCGCTACGCGTTTCTCGACCTCGCTGTCCCTGACCTGGACACCGTGGCCGCCGAGCTCGCCGCGGCCGGGCACCGCCGTGCGGTGGTGGTCCCGCTGTTGTTCACTGTCGCGTTCCACGCCACCGTCGACGTGCCCCAGGCTGTCCGCGCGGCCGCCGGATCCGCCGGGATCGAGCTCGAAGTAGCCGACATCCTGGGGACCGGCGACGACGTCGCCGCCCTGCTGCTCACCGCCCTGGCCGACGCCGGCGGGACTCCGACGTCCTCGGTGTTGCTGTACGCGGTGGGCTCCTCCAACTCCGCCGCGAATCTGGCGGTCGTCGAGCTGGCGGCTCGGCTCGAGCACTTTCGATCTTTCTCGGGGGTTCCAGGGGGTCGCCCCCCTGGCGGGATCAAAGGCGCCCCGGTGCGGGCCGCCTTCGCCACCTGCGCGCCACGCCCGGCCGAGATGCTCGACCAGCTGCCCGAGCCGGTCGCGATCCTGCCGCTTTTCCTGGCCGACGGCCTGCTCCTCGATCCCGCCCGCACCCTGGCCGCCAGCCACGGCTGGACCCTGGTCGAGCCGCTGGGGGAGCGCGCTGCGGAGATCGTGCTGGAGCGCTACCGGGCGGCACTGCGTTAGTCGGCAGCTCGGACGTGCGGCCGGTCGCCAGCACGACACGAATAAGGTGGACCCGTGGCGATTTCGGAAGCGCACGCCGGGCGGCGCTACCCGCCGACGGCCCCGTACGCGGTCTCCGCGGCCAAGATCGCCGAGTTCGCCCGGGCGCTGGGCGACGCCAACCCGGCGTACGCCGGGGACACCGCGATCGCCCCGCCGACCTTCGCCGCGGTGATCTCCGCCCCGGCCTGGCAGCAGATGTTCGACGACCCGGAGCTCGAGCTGACGCTGGCGCAGATCGTGCACGGCGACCAGCGGTTCGACTACCGTGACCCGCTGCGGGCCGGCGATGTCGTCTCGGCCACCCTCACCATCGACAAGGTGCGCGCCCGGGCCGGGTCGGAGATCATCTCCTCCTCGGTGGTGATCACCGGTGCTGACGGCGTCGAGCGCGTCACCGCGAGGGCGACGTTCGTCCACTCCCGGGTGGCCGCATGACATCAGCAAGGGGGACGACTCCCTTGAACCCCCGCCGCGACCCCAATGACACACGGGAGGTCGCGCAGTGACCACCGCCACCACGACCGAACTCGTCCCGGGGAGCCAGGTCGGTGCGCTCACCGTGCGGCTGACCCGGGAGCAGCTCGTCCGGTACGCCGGCGCGTCCGGCGACTTCAACCCGATCCACTACTCCGACCATTTCGCCACCGCACTGGGCCTGCCGGGGGTGATCGCCCACGGCATGCTGACCATGGGCACCGCGCTCCGCGTAGTGACCGACTGGTCGGGCGATCCGGCCCGGGTCGTGTCCTACTCCGCCCGGTTCAGCCGGCCTGTCGTGGTACCCGACGACGCCGAGGGAGCCGAGGTGACCTTCACCGCCACGGTGACCTCGGTGGACGCGGGCATCGCGGTGCTGGGGATCGAGGCCATCTGCGACGGGGTGAAGGTGCTGGCTGCGGCTCGTGCGGAGGTCACCCTGCCCTCCGCGATCGCGTGAGCGCGCCTGATCCCGCAAGGGGGGCGACCCCCTTGGACCCCCGCGGCGCGCCGAAGGCACACGGGCGCGCGCCCAGTCCTGCAAGGGGGGCGACCCCTTTGGACCCCCGCGGCGCGCCGAAGGCACAGGGGCGCGCGCCCAGTCCTGCCAGGGGGGCGACGCCTTTGGACCCCCGCGGCGCGCCGAAGACACACGGGCGCGCGCCCAGTGCGGCCACGGCAGTCTCGCTGGCCGCGTACACCACGCTGCGGGTCGGCGGCCCGGCCGCCCGGATGGTCACCGTCAGCTCCGAACCCGAGCTCGTGGCCGCGCTGGCCGAGCTGGACGCGGCTGGTGAGCCGGTGCTCGTGCTGGGTGGCGGGTCCAACCTGCTGGTCGGCGACGACGGGTTCGCGGGCACCGTGGTCCGGGTCGACCTGCGCGGCATCAGCACCGAGGCGGACGCCTGCTCGGGCGCCACCCTCCGGGTGGCCGCCGGCGAGCCGTGGGACGACCTTGTTGCGCACACGGTGTCGGAGGGCCAGGTCGGGCTGGAGGCGCTGTCCGGCATTCCCGGCCTGACCGGGGCCGCCCCGATCCAGAACGTCGGCGCGTACGGGGCCGAGGTCGGCGACGTTCTCACCCAGGTCCGCACCGTGGACCGGGCGACCGGCCGGATCCGTACCTTCTTCGCCGTCGAATGCGGGTTCGGCTACCGAACCTCCCGGTTCAAGCACCCGACGGGACCTGAGGACTGGCCGGGACGGTACGTGGTCACGGCCGTGACCTTCCAGCTCAAGCTGGGCACGCTGTCCGCGCCCGTCCGCTACCCCGAGCTGGCCCGCAAGCTGGGCATCGCCGTCGGAGCGCGGGCGCCCGCCGCCGACGTACGCGCCGCGGTGCTGGCCCTGCGGGCGAGCAAGGGCATGGTGCTGGCCGAGGAGGACCGCGACACCTGGAGCGCCGGCTCGTTCTTCACCAACCCGGTGCTGTGCGCCGCCGACGCGGCCGCCCTGCCGCCCGAGGCGCCGCGCTTCCCCCAGCCCGACGGTCTGGTCAAGACCAGCGCGGCCTGGCTGATCGACGCGGCCGGGTTCGGCAAGGGGTACGGCCGCGGCCCGGCCCGGCTGTCGGAAAAACATTCGCTGGCTGTGACCAACCGGGGTACAGCGAGAGCGAGCGACGTGCTCGACCTGGCCCGCGAGGTGCGGGCCGGCGTACGCGCGAAGTTCGGCGTGACGTTGGTTGTCGAACCTGTCCTGGTGGGGTGTGAGCTGTGAGTCTGGCACCGTTCGTGGTGTGGGCGCCGATCCCGTCGGCGGTCGAGCTGGTCGTGAGGCCCGTCGGGGCGACCGACCACGAGAGCGTGCCGATGGCCCGGGACGAGGACGGCTGGTGGCGGCCGGCCGGTCCGTTGCCGGCCGACGGCGTAGGCGAGTTCGACTACGGCTTCCGGCTGAACGGCGACCAGCGGGTGCGGCCCGATCCCCGCTCGCGGCGGCAGCCGGACGGTGTGCACGGCTGGTCGCGCACCTTCGACCCGGACGGATTCATCTGGACCGACGAGGCCTGGACCGGGCGGCAGCTGGCCGGTGGGGTGATCTACGAGCTGCACGTCGGCACCTTCACCCCCGAGGGGACGCTGCGATCCGCGATCGACCGGCTCGACCACCTGGTCCGGCTGGGCGTCGACTTCGTCGAGCTGATGCCGGTCAACGCGTTCAACGGCACCCACAACTGGGGCTACGACGGGGTGCTCTGGTACGCCGTCCAGGAGTCCTACGGTGGACCGCGGGCCTACCAAGAGTTTGTCGACGCCTGCCATGCCCGCGGGCTGGCGGTGATCCAGGACGTGGTCTACAACCATCTGGGACCGAGCGGCAACTACCTGCCGGAGTTCGCGCCGTACCTGTCGACCGGCCTCAACACGTGGGGCTCATCGCCCAACCTGGACGGCGAGGACTCCGACGAGGTCCGCCGCTACATCATGGACAACGCCTTGATGTTCCTCACCGACTACCACGTCGACGGTCTGCGGCTGGATGCGGTGCACGCCCTGCACGACTCCCGGGCCGTGCACATCCTCGAGGAGCTGAACATAGAGGTGTCGGCCCGCAGCACGTTCCTGGGCCGGCCGCTGCCACTGATCGCCGAGTCGGACCTGAACGACCCGCGACTGATCACCGCGCGGGAGGGCGGCGGCTACGGGCTGACGGCACAGTGGAGCGACGACTTCCACCACGCCCTCTACGTCAGCCTGACCGGCGACACCAGCGGCTACTACGCCGACTTCGACTCCCTCGATGCCCTGGGCAAGGTGTTCACCGACGGGTTCTTCCACACCGGCACGAAGTCCAGCTTCCGGCACCGGACCCACGGCCACCCGATCGACACGTTCCGCACCCCGACCTGGCGGCTGGTGGTCTGCTCGGACAACCACGACCAGATCGGCAACCGGGCGGCGGGGGAGCGGCTCGCCGACAAGGTCGGACCGGAACAGCAGGGACTCGCGGCGATGGTCACGCTGCTCAGCCCGTTCACCCCGATGATCTTCATGGGTGAGGAGTGGGGCGCGACCACACCGTGGCGGTTCTTCACCTCGCACCCGGAGCCGGAGCTCGGCGAGCAGGTGCGGAAGGGCCGGCTGGAGGAGTTCGCGGCCATGGACTGGGACACCAGCTTCGTGCCGGACCCGCAGGACCCGGAGACCTTCGCCGTCTCCAAGCTGAACTGGTCCGAGCTCGCCGAGCCGCGTCAGTCCGAACTGCTGACCCTGACCACCCGGCTGCTGGAGATCCGCAAGACCTACCCGGACTTCACCGACCCGCGCTTCGACGCCGGCGTGGCCCGCTCCGACGACGACGCCGGCTGGCTGCTGCTGGAGCGCGGCGCGATGACTCTGGTGGTCAACTTCTCCGATTCACCGGCCAAGGTCCCGGTGGAGCGGGAGCTGGTGCCGGTCATCGCCGTGGGGGAGGCTGAGGTCGTCGACGGCGAGGTGCACCTCGGACCGCACAGCGGTCTCGCCGCCCAGACCCCGCAGCCGGCACACTGACGTCCGCCCTTTCCACCCCAGCTCCGCGGTCCTTACCCGGACTCCGCGGCCGGTACTGGTGCCGCGGAGTCCGCCTGACTGCCGCGGAGTGGTGGCCGATCAGCCCTCAGACATCCTGCTTGATCTCCCGGGCTTGAGGGTGACCAGCGCGGCGATCTCCTCCCCGTGCGCCGCATCGGGCACGCCGAACACCGCGGCCGCGGCGACCGCCGGGTGGGCGTAGAGGACCTCCTCGATCTCCCGCGGGTACACGTTGAAGCCGTTGCGGATGATCATGTCCTTCTTGCGGTCGACGATGAGGTAGAACCCGTCGGCGTCCCGCCGGGCCAGGTCGCCGGTGTGGAACCAGCCGCCGCGCATCGCCTCCTCGGTGGCGTCGGGTCGGTTCCAGTAGCCCTTCATCACGTTCTCGCCGCGGATCACGATCTCGCCGATCTCGTCCGGCCCCACCTCGGCCTCGTTCTCGTCCCGCAGCCGCGAACTCGACCCCGCGCAACGGGTTGCCCACCGAGCCGGGCCTGGTCGGCCGTCCGGGTGGTT
>DASQUF010000113.1:0-8541 GCA_035641435.1 Propionibacteriaceae bacterium
GCCACTCGTAGCTGCTCCAACCGGGTGTCAGCACCTCGTCGGACACCGGCTGACCGTTCAGGTACGCCTCGAAGACACCGTGGGCGGTGGCGTGCAACGTGGCGGAGCGGACGGTGCCGTGCCCACTGTCGAGCGCGAACTCGCGCCGCAACCGCGGAGCACCGTCGAAGTCGTCGTCCGGACAGATGAGAGTGGCGGACCAGTCAGGCACGGGAAGTCTCCTTGGGCCGCGAGCGCGGCGGTTCGAGGGCGGATGCGGGAAGATGAAACGATTAAGAACGATGGTCACAAAACCATCCGGTCGGACGGTTGTCAAGATGGAGTTCAGGGCGCTTCAACGCGACCTTGACATTCACCAACCGAAGCGGATAGTCTCCTGCTGAGGCTTGTTTGAAACGTTTAATAGCGCGGCGCCCGGTGCAAGAATCCGGTAGATCGACGCGTGTTTCCAGTGAAGGAGCGTCCATGCCGTCTCTCGCCGCCGTCACCGACCAGCTGAGCCAGCAGGCCATCGAGCTGCCCTCGTGGGCCTTCGGCAATTCTGGGACCCGCTTCAAGGTCTTCGGCACCCCGGGCACGCCCCGGACCGTACAGGAGAAGATCGCCGACGCGGCCAAGGTGCACGAGCTGACGGGGCTGGCCCCCAAGGTGGCCCTGCACATCCCGTGGGACAAGGTCGACGACTACGCCGCGCTTCGCGCGCACGCCGAGGGCCTGGGGGTCGCGCTCGGGACGATCAACTCCAACACCTTCCAGGACGACGTCTACAAGTTCGGCAGCCTGACCCACCTCGACGAGGCGGTGCGGCGCAAGGCCATCGACCACCATCTCGAGTGCATCGAGATCATGACGCTGACCGGGTCGCGCGACCTGAAGATCTGGCTGGCCGACGGGACCAACTACCCGGGACAGGGCGACATGCGCGGCCGGCAGGACCGGTTGGCCGAGAGCCTGGCCACCATCTATGAGCGGATCGGGCCGGAGCAGCGGCTGGTCCTGGAGTACAAGTTCTTCGAGCCGGCCTTCTACCACACCGACGTGCCGGACTGGGGCACCGCGTATGCGCAGGTGAACGCGCTGGGCGAGCGGGCCCTGGTCTGCCTGGACACCGGACACCACGCGCCCGGGACCAACATCGAGTTCATCGTGGCGCAGCTGCTCCGGCTCGGGAAGCTCGGCTCGTTCGACTTCAACTCCCGCTTCTACGCCGATGACGACCTGATCGTCGGGGCCGCTGACCCGTTCCAGCTGTTCCGGATCCTGTACGAGGTGGTCCGTGGCGGCGCGCTGGCCCCGGGATCGGGCGTCGCCTTCATGCTCGACCAGTGCCACAACGTCGAGGACAAGATCCCCGGGCAGATCCGCTCGGTGCTGAACGTCCAGGAGATGACCGCGCGGGCCCTGCTCGTCGACACCGACGCCCTGGGTGCGGCCCAGGAGGCCGGCGACGTGCTCGGCGCCAACGCGATCGTCATGGACGCCTTCTACACCGACGTGCGTCCGGCCCTCGCCGAGTGGCGGGAGTCCCGCGGCCTTCCCGCCGACCCGGTCCGCGCGTACGCGGAGTCGGGCTACCAGAAGCAGATCGAGACCGAACGCGCCGGCGGCACCCAAGCCGGCTGGGGCGCGTAGCTCGACCTCTTCTCCGAAAACCGGTCAGAAACGACAGGTTTCCGGACCGAAATCCTGCAGTTTGTGACCAGTTTCGCGAAGGGATGACATGACCAACCCAGTGGTGAGCGACCTGATCGGCCGGAGCAACCGGCTCGGTGCCGACCCGAAGAACACCAACTACGCCGGGGGCAACACCTCGGCCAAGGGCAGCGAGACCGACCCGGTCACCGGGAGTGAGATCGAGCTGGTCTGGGTCAAGGGCTCCGGCGGCGACCTGGGCACGCTGAAGGAGTCCGGGCTGGCCGTGCTCCGGCTGGACCGGATGCGGGCGCTGGTCGACGTCTACCCCGGGGTCGAGCGCGAGGACGAGATGGTCGCCGCGTTCGACTACTGCCTGCATGGCAAGGGCGGCGCGGCGCCGAGCATCGACACCGCCATGCACGGCTTGGTCGATGCCGCCCATGTCGACCACCTGCACCCGGACTCCGGCATCGCCATCGCGACGGCGGCGGACGGGGAGGCCCTGACCAAGGAGATCTACGGCGACAGGGTGGTCTGGGTGCCCTGGCGGCGGCCGGGCTTCCAGCTCGGGCTGGACATCGCCGCGATCAAGGCCGAGAACCCGCAGGCGGTCGGCTGCATCCTCGGCGGGCACGGCGTCACGGCGTGGGGGGCGACGTCGGAGGAGTCCGAGGCCAACTCGCTGTGGATCATCGACACGGCGGGCAAGTACATTTCCGAGCACAGCAGGGCCGAGCCGTTCGGGCCGGCGCTGGAGGGGTACGGCGCGCTGCCCGAGACCGAGCGGCGGGCGCGCGCGGCCGCCCTGGCCCCGACGCTGCGCTCGATCGCCTCGTACGACCGGCCGATGGTCGGCCACTTCACCGACTCCGACGTGGTGCTGGACTTCCTGGCCAGCACGGAGCACCCGCGGCTGGCTGCCCTGGGCACCAGCTGCCCGGACCACTTCCTCCGCACCAAGGTCAAGCCGCTGGTGCTGGACCTGCCGCCGACGGCGTCGGTCGAGGACTCGGTCAACCGGCTGCGCGAGCTGCACGAGTCCTACCGGGCGGACTACCAGGCGTACTACGACCGGCACGCGACCGCCGACTCGCCGGCCATCCGCGGTGCCGACCCGCTGATCATCCTGATCCCGGGCGTGGGCATGTTCTCCTACGGGGCGAACAAGCAGACCGCCCGCGTGGCCGGAGAGTTCTACGTCAACGCGATCAACGTGATGCGCGGCGCCGAGGGCCTGTCGACGTACGCGCCGATCGACGAGAGCGAGAAGTTCCGGATCGAGTACTGGGCGCTGGAGGAGGCCAAGCTGCAGCGGATGCCCAAGCCCAAGCCGCTGGCCACCCGGATCGCCCTGGTCACCGGCGCCGCCTCGGGCATCGGCAAGGCCATCGCCCACCGCCTGGCCGCCGAAGGGGCGTGCGTGGTCATCGCCGACCTGGACGCGGAGAAGGCCTCGGCCGCGGCGGCGGAGATCGGTGGCGCCGACGTGGCGGTAGGCATCGCCGCCAACGTGACCGACGAGGACGCGGTGCAGGCCGCGGTCGACGCCACGGTGCTCGCCTTCGGCGGGCTGGACCTGGTGGTCAACAACGCCGGCCTGTCGCTGTCCAAGGCGCTGCTCGACACCACGGTGGCCGACTGGGACCTGCAGCACAACGTGATGGCCAAGGGCTCGTTCCTGGTCTCCCGGGCGGCGGCCAAGGTGCTGATCGACCAGCGGCTCGGCGGGGACATCGTCTACATCTCCTCGAAGAACTCGCTGTTCGCGGGGCCGAACAACATCGCCTACTCCGCGACCAAGGCCGACCAGGCCCACCAGGTCCGGCTGCTCGCGGCGGAGCTGGGGGAGCACGGGGTCAAGGTCAACGGCATCAACCCGGACGGCGTGGTCCGCGGCTCCGGAATCTTCGCCGGCGGCTGGGGCGCCAAGCGCGCGGCGGTCTACGGCGTGGCCGAGGAGGACCTTGGCAAGTACTACGCGCAGCGCACCCTGCTCAAGCGCGAGGTGCTGCCCGAGCACGTGGCCAACGCCGTCTTCGTGCTGTGCTCGGCCGACCTGTCGCACACCACCGGCCTGCACATCCCGGTCGACGCGGGCGTGGCCGCCGCCTTCCTGCGGTGACCGTGACCACTGAGTTGCGCCCTGAGCCTGTCGACGGGTCTTCGACAGGCTCAGACCGCATCTTCGGGGCGATCGACATCGGCGCCTCCAGCGGTCGGGTGGTCGCCGGGTGGTGGGTCAATGGGGAGATGCACCTCGACGTGGTGCACCGCTTCCCGAACGGGGCCGCCGTGGCGGATGGCTCGCTGCGCTGGAACCTGACCGGGCTGTACGAGCAGGTGCTGGTGGGGCTGACGGCGCTAGCGCAGCGTTATCCGGGCGTGGTCAGTGTCGGCATCGACACCTGGGCGGTCGACTACGGCCTGCTGGGCGGCGACGGCCGGCTGCTGGCCGAGCCGATCGCCTACCGGGACGACCGGACCGAGGCGGTGATCGACGACGTGCACGCCCGGGTCGACCCCGCGCAGCTGTACGCGGTCAGCGGTCTGCAATTCCTGCCGTTCAACACCCTCTACCAACTCACCGCCGAGCAGCGCGGCCCGCGCTGGGCCAAGGCTCGGCAGGCCCTGCTGCTGCCCGACCTCTTGGCTTTCTGGCTGACCGGCGAACGGCGTACGGAGATCACCAACGCCTCGACGACCGGGCTGCTGGACGCCCGGACCCGGTCCTGGTCCGCCGACCTGTTCACCGCCCTGGACCTGCCGACCGACCTGTTCCCGCCGCTGGTCGAGCCGGGGGAGGTGGTGGGCCGCGTCCGCCCGACGGTGGCCGAGCACACCGGCCTGCCCGCCACCACCACGGTGGTCGCCGTGGGATCGCACGACACCGCGTCGGCCGTGGTCGGCGTGCCGGCCGCGAACCGCCGGTTCGCGTACGTGTCGTCCGGCACCTGGTCGCTGGTCGGTGTCGAGCTGGACCAGCCGGTGCTGACCGAGGCCAGCCGGGCGGCCAACTTCACCAACGAGGGCGGGGTGGACGGCCGCGTACGCTACCTGCGCAACGTCGGCGGCCTGTGGCTGCTGCAGGAGTCCCTGCGCACCTGGCGTGAGGCCGGCGAGCCGACCGACCAGGACACCTTGCTGGCCGAGGCCGCGGCCCTGGCGAGCGGGCCGGTGGTCGACGTCGACGCGCCGGAGTTCCTCCCGCCGGGCGACATGCCCTCGCGCATCCGCGCCGCCTGTGCCGTGGCCGGGCGACCGGTGCCGGAGTCGGCGGCGGCCGTGGTCCGGTGCATCCTCGACTCGCTCGCGGTCGCGTACGCGAAGACCGTCGCCTCGGCGCAGTACCTGTCCAGCCAGCCGGTCGACGTGGTGCACATCGTCGGCGGCGGCTGCCAGAACGCGCTGCTCTGTCAGCTCACCGCTGACCTGTCGGGCCGGCCGGTGCTGGCCGGCCCGATCGAGGCTACGGCGTTGGGCAACCTCGCGGTGCAGGCCCGGGCCGCCGGCGTGCTGCCGGCCGGGTTGGACGAGCTGCGGACCGCGCTGCGCGGCGGCCTGGACCTGGCCCGTTACGAGCCCGTGGAGGCGGCGGCTACCGTGGCGGCGGAGGTCGGCTGAGTGAGGATCGCACTGTTCATCACCTGCCTGGCGGACGCCCTGTATCCCCAGGTGGGTCAGGCGACCGTGCGGCTGCTGGAGCGGCTGGGGCACGAGGTGGTCTTCCCGCCCGCCCAGACCTGCTGCGGCCAGATGCACGTCAACACCGGCTACCAGAAGGCGGCGCTGCCGCTGGTCGAGCGGTACGCCGCGGTGTTCGAGCCGTACGAGGCCGTCGTCGCGCCGTCCGGGTCATGTGTCGGGTCGGTGCGGCACCAGCACGCCATGGTGGCCGCGCGCTTCGGCACGCCGGGCCTGGTGCACGCGGTCGAGGCGGTGGCGGCGCGGACGTACGAGCTCTCCGAGCTGCTGGTCGACGTGCTGGGGGTGACCGACGTCGGGGCCTACTACCCGCACACGGTGACGTACCACCCGACCTGCCACTCGCTGCGGATGCTGCGGGTCGGCGACCGGCCGCTGCAGCTGTTGCGGACGGTGGAGGGGCTGCGGCTGACCGAGCTGCCGGGCGCGGAGGAGTGCTGCGGGTTCGGCGGCACGTTCGCGATCAAGAACGCCGACACCTCGACCGCGATGCTCGCCGACAAGATGCGGCACGTCCTGGACACCGGGGCCGAGGTGTGCACGGCGGGGGACAGCTCCTGCCTGATGCACATCGGCGGCGGCCTGTCCCGGATCCGCGCGGCGACGCGTACGGTTCACCTGGCCCAGATCCTGGCCTCCACGCGCGCGGAGCCGATGCCCCTGACCAGCCTGGGTGACCAGACGCCCGAGGTCGTCGCGTGACGACGGTGCACCTGGGCATGCCGGCGCTCGCGCCGCGCGGCGTCGGTCACCTGCGCGGCGAGGAGTCCTTTCCGGTCGCGGCCCGGCGGGCCCTGGCCGACCCACAGCTGCGCCGCAACCTCGGCACCGCGACGACGACCATCCGGGCCAAGCGGGCCGCGGTGGTCGGCGAGGTGGCCGACTGGGAGGAGCTGCGCGAAGCGGGCCGGCAGCTCAAGATGCACACAATGGCCCACCTCGACACCTACCTCGAGCAGCTCGAGGCCGCGGTGACGGCGCGCGGCGGCGTCGTGCACTGGGCCCGCGACGCGACCGAGGCCAACCGGATCGCGATCGACCTGGTCCGGGCCACCGGGGCGGACGAGGTGGTCAAGGTCAAGTCCATGGCCACCCAGGAGATCGGGCTGAACGAGGCGTTCGAGGCCGCTGGGATCAACGCCTGGGAGACCGACCTCGCCGAGCTGATCGTCCAGCTGGGCCAGGACCGGCCCTCGCACATCCTGGTGCCGGCCATCCACCGCAACCGGGCCGAGATCCGCGACATCTTCCTGCGCGAGATGGCCGACGTGGATCCGGCGCTCACCGACGAGCCAGCGGTGCTGGCCGGGGCGGCGCGGCGGTATCTGCGGCGTAAGTTCCTGAGTGCCAAGGTGGCGGTCAGCGGGGCCAACTTCGCCGTGGCGGAGACCGGCACGCTGGCCGTGGTCGAGTCGGAGGGCAACGGGCGGATGTGCCTGACCCTGCCGGAGACGTTGATCACGGTGATGGGGATCGAGAAGGTCGTGCCGCGGGTCCGCGACCTCGAGGTGTTCCTGCAGCTGCTGCCGCGCTCCTCGACCGGCGAGCGCATGAACCCCTACACGTCCATGTGGACCGGCGTCACGCCCGGCGACGGGCCGCAGAACTTCCACCTGATCCTTCTCGACAACGGTCGTACGGCGGTGCTGTCCGACGCCGGCGGCCGTGATGCCCTCAACTGCATCCGCTGCTCGGCTTGCCTCAACGTCTGTCCGGTCTACGAGCGCGCGGGCGGGCACGCGTACGGCTCGGTCTATCCCGGGCCGATCGGCGCGATCCTGTCGCCGCTGCTGACCGGGGTGGAGGACAACGCCTCACTGCCGTACGCCAGCTCGCTGTGCGGGGCCTGCTACGACGTCTGCCCGGTCAAGATCAACATCCCGGAGATCCTGGTCCACCTGCGGGCCGAGCACGTCGAGGCCCAGGCCGCCGAGCGGCGTACGCCGACCGCCGAGGCGGCGCTGATGCGCACGGTGTCCTGGGTGATGCGGGACCCGACGCGGTGGGCGCTGGCCCTCCGCTCCGGCCGGCTCGGTCGGATGCTCGGCCGGCGGCGCGGGGTGATCGGCGATGTCCCGGCTCCGGTGGTGGCGCAGTGGACGGCGACCCGGGACCTGCCGCGGCCGCCGCAGCAGACGTTCCGCGACTGGTGGGCCCGCGAGCACGGGGACACTGTCGACCAGCCGAGGGGGGCGACCCCCTTGAACCCCCGCCGCGCGCGCAACAACACACGGGAGCGCGCGTGAGCGCGCGCGAGGACGTGCTGGCCCGGGTACGCGCCGCGCACGCGGCCGCGCCGCCGCCGGACCTGACGTACGAGCGGGTCGAGCGGGCGTACCGGAGCACGTCGGATCTTGATCACGAGGCTCTGGTGGAGCGGCTGGTCGACCGGCTGCTGGACTACAAGGCCCTGGTCCGGCACTGCGGCCCGGACGAGGTCGCCGTGACCGTGGCCGCGGCGCTGGGGGAGCGGGGTGTGCGGTCCATCGTCGTGCCGGCCGGGCTGGAGTCCGGCTGGCTGGACGGGCTGGGCGAGGTGACGGTGCACGTCGACGAGGGCGAGCTGACGGTGGCCGAGCTGGACACGCTCGACGGGGTGCTGACCGGTTGCGCCGTCGCCGTAGCCGAGACCGGGACGCTGGTGCTGGACGGCAGTGCCGGTCAGGGCCGCCGGGTGGTCAGCCTGATCCCGGACTACCACCTCTGCATCGTCCGGGTCGACCAGGTGGTCGCCGATGTGCCGCAGATGGTCGCCGCCGTCGACCTGACCCGCCCGGTCACGCTGATCAGCGGCCCCAGCGCGACCAGCGACATCGAGCTCGACCGGGTGGAGGGCGTCCACGGCCCTCGCACCCTCGAGGTCATTCTCGTTCGCGCCTGAACGCGTCGCACCGCAGCATCTGCACCCCTTCCTTCGATCTGCACCGCTCGCGACCAAGGATCGCTAGCGACCGGTGCAGATCGCCGGAAGGGTGCAGATCCCGGTGCCGAGCGGGCCGAGATCAGGGCCGGGCTGGGCTGTCTCGGCGTGACCCAGCGCTGACCCGCCGGATCGTGGTGAGCAACAGGACGACGAGCAGGGCGATCTGGAGGGCGAAGCCGGTCATCTGCGCGACGGCGTCAGCGGGGCGAAAGCCCTCGAGGTGGAGGGCGTGGAAGATCGTGTGCGGAACGGCGTACACCGCGAAGGCCGCGAGGGCGAGC
>DASQUF010000114.1:0-9752 GCA_035641435.1 Propionibacteriaceae bacterium
CGCCGTGCCACCGCCTGCTCGCGGCTGGCCCGAGTTTGCCTATGGCAGTGTTCGCGGGGCTGGCGGGCGTCAGGCCAATGCGGCGTCGGATAGCGGAGACTGCATCGATGGCTGGCGTGTCCGAGGTGGGTCGGAACCATCGCGTCGGTGCCGGCAGTGTCCGCGTGATCCGCCGCGCAGTGTCACTCTGATGCCGTACCGGGTTCAGCGCTGAAGGATGCGGTCCAGGTACTCCCTCAGGTCCCCGGTGTCGCCGTCCTTGCCGCCCTTTCCGACATACATCGGCGGCAGGGACGGCTTCAGCTGCACACCGCGGAGCCGCTCCTTCAGGCCGCCCGGCACGGTCAGGATGTAGTACGCGCCGTCGTCACCGATCGCCAGACTCTCGTTCTTCCGCAGGTACCAGCCGCGCTTGTCGGTCTTGACCGACTGTCCCGTATACAAGGTCGCCCGCAACGGCACCGGCGCGATCCCCTTGGCCTTGGCCTCGGCCACGAAGGCGTCGATCAGCACCTGCGCCTGGGCCGCCTCCGCGCGAATCGCGGACGCCTCCAGCTCGGCGCGGTGGGCGGCGTCCTCGGCGCGGGACATGTCTGGATCGTAACCCGCCCGAGCGGCCCGACACATAGACTGCCAAACGCTCATGACCCAGACCGCGGCCCCAGCCGCTTCCCCCGCTGGCGCCCCACTGCCCCGTCGGACCCGGCGTCGGATCTGGCCCCGGGTCCTGGTCGCGGTGGCAATCCTGCTGGTCGTCGTCCTCGGCGCCGGCGCGGCGTACCTGTTCACGATCGACCGCAGTGTCACGTCGAACCTCAACCGCGGCCTCGACCTGCCCAGCGACGACCCGACCGCCGCGTCTGAGGAGGCCCGGCCGACCAAGGAGCCGCAGGAGACCGGCACCCTCAACTACGTGCTGCTCGGCTCGGACAGCCGCGATCCCGGCAACGCGGGCAGCGGCCGCAGCGACACGACCATGGTGGTGCACCTCAACGCCAGGCGGAACCAGGCCTACATCGTCTCGTTCCCCCGCGACATGTACGTCGAGATTCCCGGCTACGGCCGGAACAAGATCAACGCCGCGTACGCGTTCGGCGGCGTGCCGCTCACCGTGCGGACCCTGGAGCAGCTGACCAAGACGCGGATGGACCACGTCGCGCTGGTCGACTTCGAGGGCTTCATCTCCCTGACCAACGACCTCGGCGGGGTCACTGTGATAAACGACGACGCGTTCTCCTCACACGGCTACGACTACCCGGAGGGCGAGATCACGATCGCGGGCGAGCAGGCCCTGTGGTTCGTCCGCGAGCGCAAGCAGCTGCCGAACGGCGACCTCGACCGGGCGAGGAACCAGCGCAACGTGATCAAGGCCGTCGTGTCCAAAGGCCTGAGTGCCGGGGTGGTGTCCGACCCGGGGACGTTCACCCGGTTCATCGGCGGCGTGGCCAAGCACCTGACCGTGGACAACAGCCTGAGTGACGAGGAGATCCGGCGGACGGCGCTGTCGCTGCGGCTCAGGTCTTCGGACATCAACCTGCTGCAGGCGCCGATCTCGGGCTTCGGGACCACGTCCGACGGGCAGAGCATCGATGTCGTCGACACCGCCAAGATGGCCGAGCTGGCCCGGGCCCTGAAGACCGACACGATGGATGCCTACGTGAAGAAGTACCCGCAGGGCTGAGGCGGTGGAGTTCCTACGCAGTCTGCGGCAGCTCTGGCGACACCGATACTTCCGGCGGCTGCTGGCCGTCCGCGTCGCCACCCAGTCCAGCGACGGGGTGCTGCAAATCGCTCTCGCGTCGTACGTGCTCTTCTCCCCTGAGCGGCAGCCCGACGCCGCGTCGATCGCTGCGGTGCTGGCGATCACCCTGCTGCCCTTCTCCATCCTCGGACCGTTCGTGGGGGTGGTGCTGGACCGGGTGGCCCGGCGGCAGGTCCTCGTGGTGGTCGATCTGCTGCGGGCGGTGCTCGCGGTGAGCCTGGCCGCGCTGGTCGCCACCGGGCTGCGTACGGGTGGGGTGGAGACGGTCTTCTACGGCGGCGTACTGCTGGCGATGAGCCTGAACCGCTTCCTGCTCGCCGCGCTGTCGGCGTCGCTTCCGCACACCATCGAGCCGACTGAGTACATGGTGGCCAACTCGGTCGTTCCCACGGTCGGACCGGCCGGAGTGCTGATCGGGGCCGGGGTGGGCACGGCGCTGCGGCTCATCCTGGGTCGGGTGATGCCGGACTACTCGGCGAACGCCATCCTGTTCGTCGCGGCGGCCGCCGGGTATGTGCTCAGTGCGAGTCTCGCGCTGCGGATCCCGCGGAACCAGCTCGGACCGGACGAGCCGGAGCCGACGCGAGCGGGCGCGGTGGTCGCCGGGCTGGCTGCGGCACTGGCCCATCTGCGGGAGCACCGGCCGGCGGGTCTGGGCCTGCTCACCATCGGCGGGCACCGGATCATCTACGGCATCTTCACCGTGGCGACGATCCTGGTCTACCGCAACTACTTCCACACCCTCGAGCAGGTGGAGCCGGCTATCGCTGACCTCGGCCTGCTGGTCGTGATCACCGGGGCGGGGTTCGTGTTCGCGGCCGTGGTCACGCCGCCGATGTCGGCCCGGATCGGCATCCGGCGCTGGATGATCAGCTGTCTGGTGGGTTCGGCGGTCTTCCAAGTCTTCCCCGGGGCGATCTACGCAAAGGTGCCGCTGGGGATCGCCGCCTTCCTGCTGGGCGTGACCGCCCAGAACATCAAGATCTGTGTGGACACGCTGGTCCAGGCTCACGTCGGCGACGAGTTCAAGGGCCGGGTGTTCGTGCTCTACGACATGGTCTTCAACCTGGCCCTAGTGGCGGCCGCGGTGGTCGGGGCGGCGATCCTGCCGGTCAACGGGGTGTCGGTGCCGATCCTGGTCGTGTTGGCCGCGGGCTACCTGCTGGTGGGAGCCCTCTTCGCGTACGCCAGCCGCGGCCTGGCCATGAACCGCGGCACCGAGTCGCTCCGCCAAATCGTCCCGACGTAGCAGGGCTTGGTTTGGCGGACTGACCGGACGTGAGCGCTTGCGCTCTCCTCGCCAAGCTGCGCTTCCCCGGGCAGAACGTGCTGTTCCTGGTGCTGCTGTCGACCATGATGATCCCGACCCAGGCGATCCTGGTATCGCAGTCCGGATCGTCGACCAACTTGGTCTGCTGGGCACCTTCTGGGCGGTGATCATCCCCGGGGCGGCGGCGACTTTCGGTATCTTCCTGGCCCGGCAGTTCATGCTGGCCATCCCGACCGAGCTGATCGAGGCGGCCCGGATCGACGGGGCCGGCACCGGCCGCATCTTCTGGAGCGTGGTGCTGCCGCTGAGCAAGCCGCTGCTGGCGGTGCTGACCCTGCTCAGCCTGATGTACCAGGGGAATGACTTCCTCTGGCCGCTGATCGTGCTCAAGGACCCGACGCTTTTACACTCTGCCGATTGGGCTGCAGTTTATGAAGGGGCAGTACACCACCGGCTACGGCGCCCTGACGGCGATGGCCCTGGTCTCGGTCCCCCCGCTGGTCGTGCTGTTCCTGGCCTTTCAACGGTTCTTCGTGCAGGGGTTGGCGACCACGGGCTGAAGTAACTGGGCTCACTCGTCGGCGAGCGGAGCGGACCGGCCTCGTCGCAACCATCCGCCCTCGCGGGCTCGGGCTCCCGCCAGGCCAGTCCACGCTCCGCGGCCGGTCCGCTCCCCGACTCACTCGACGTCCACCCGGGCTAGTGATGCCCCGCCCACCAGGCCAGGAGTGCATCGCGGGCGCGCTCCTCGTCCATTGGCCCTTCCTCGATCCGCCGCTCGAGCAGCCAGCTGTACGCCCGGCCGACGTCGCGGCCCGGCGGGATGCCCAGGATGGTCATGATCTGGTTGCCGTCCAGATCGGGGCGCAGTGCCTCCAGCTCCTCCCGCTCGGCCAGCACGTTGATACGCCGTTCCAGGTCGTCGTACGCCGCCCGCAGCGCCGCCGCGCGCGCCTGGTTCCGGGTGGTGCAGTCGGCGCGGGTCAGGATGTGGAGCCGCTCGAGCTGGTCACCGGCGTCGCGGACGTAGCGGCGGACGGCGGAGTCGGTCCACTCGCCCTCGGCGCCGAGGTGGTCACCGTAGCCGTGGAAGCGCAGGTGCAGGGCGATCAGGTGGGAGACGGCTTTCACCACCTCGTTGCTGAACCGCAGGGCGGTCAGCCGCCTACGGGCCAGCTTCGCCCCGACGATGTCGTGGTGGTGGAACGACACCTTCCCGCCCGCCTCGAACTTCCGGGTCGCCGGCTTGCCGATGTCGTGCAGCAGCGCCGCCAGCCGACCGACCAGGTCCGGCCGGGCCGGAACCAGCATCTCCTCGTCCTGCCGCTCCGGCAGCCGGGACTCCAGGGCGATCGCCTGCTCGAGCACGGTCAAGCTGTGCTGGTAGACGTCCTTGTGCCGGTGGTGCTCGTCGCGCTCCAGCCGCAGCGCGGGCAGCTCCGGCAGCACCCGCTCGGCCAGGCCGGTCGCCACCATCAGGTCGAGGCCACGCCGGGGCCTGGCCGACAGGAGCAGTCGGGTCAGCTCGTCCCGGACCCGCTCCGCGGAGATGATCGAGATCCGCGCGGCCATCGCCTTCATGGCCGCCACGACCTCGGGCGCGACCTGAAAGTCCAGCTGGGCGGCGAACCGGGCCGCCCGCATCATCCGCAGCGGGTCGTCGCTGAACGAGATCTCCGGCGCGGCCGGGGTCCGGATCACGCCGCGGGTCAGGTCGCCCAGCCCGCCGTACGGATCGTGGAACTGCTTGTCCGGCAGCGAGACGGCCATCGCGTTGATCGTGAAGTCGCGGCGGACCAGGTCCCCGTCCAGGGTGTCGCCGAAGACGACCGCCGGCTTGCGGCTGCTGTGGGCGTACGCGTCGGAGCGGTAGGTGGTCACCTCGATCACCCAGGACGCGTCGGGCTCGCGGACCCGGCAGCCGATGGTCCCGAACTCCTTGCCGATGGTCCACACCGCCGGGCTGAACTGACGCAGCAGCTGCTCGACCGCGTCCGGCCGCGCCGACGTGGTGAAGTCGAGGTCGTGACCGAGCTGGCCGAGCAGCGCGTCGCGAACGCTGCCGCCGACCAGGTGCAGCTCATGCCCGTGATCGGCGAACAGCGCCCCCAGCCGGTCGACGACCGGGGCAGTCTTGAGCTCAGGCACGAGGGGTCAGTCTAGTTGGCCCTTCGACGGGCTCGCCGCGCATCTCCTGGGCCGCGCGTGTGCCGACGCTCGCGTCCTCGCCCTGAAGTGAGCCCGGCGGCGCCGGATCTTCGACGGTGGGGGCTGAAGATCGTGAAACCCAAGGGGCAGAGCCGGAACGGAAGCAGAATCTACGGCAGCACCGGCCCCGCCGTTGATGATCCGGCGTCACCGGGCGAGCGCCCGACTTAGGATTGGCAGGTGAGAGTCGGCGGCCCAACCATGGTCCGCACCTTTCTGTCCCTCCTGGCCGTCGCCGCCGGCCTGCTGCTGGCTGCCGTGCCCGCGCCGACCCCCGCGTACGCCGAGGAGCCGGTCGCGCTGGTCCGGATCACTCTCAAGTCCATCACTCCAGCGCTGCCCACCCGGGACGGGCAGATCACCCTGACCGGTACGGCGACCAACATCACTCCCGAGCGGATCTTCCGCGCTCAGGCCTACTTCTGGCGTAACCAGGCTCCGATCACCGACCGCGAGGGCTTCGACCAGGCGCTGGGTTCGGCGTCGAACGAGCCGCTGGGCAGCCGGATCGTCGACGGATACCAGAACCTGTACGAGGAGACCGACCCCTACCTCGAGGCTGGCGAGACCGATGCTTTCACCCTGACCGTCGATGTGGATGCCCTGCAGCTGTCCCCCACCGACGGCGTCTACCTGATGGGCGTGCACGTCCTCCAGAACAACGCTCCCGTCGCAGTCGGCCGGGCCCGGGTGTTCGTCCCGGTGGTGGAGACCTCGCCGACCGAGCAGCTGCGGATGACCTCCCTGGTCACCTTCAGCTCGCGTCCCTCGCTGGTCCGCACCGGGGTGCTGGCCGACGACCACCTGGCCCGCGAGGTCGCCCCGAACGGTCGGCTGAGCAAGCTGCTCGCCGTCGCCGACGCCGACAACCTGAGCTTCGCCGTCGACCCGGCGCTGCTCGACGACCTCCAGACCATGGCCGGCGGCTACTTGGTGCTCGACGGGGACGGCGGCACTATCGCCGGCACCGGAGCGGCCGACGCGGCGCGCTGGCTCGGCGGGTTCGCCGCGCTGCAGGGCCGTCGGGACGGTTACCGGCTCCTCTACGGCTCGCCCGACCTGGCCGCGCTGGTCCACGACGGCCAGCAGTCGGCGATCCGCGCCGCGGCGGCGGCCTCCCGCCGGGTCGAGCTGACCCGCAACCTCCCACTGCTGGTCCTGCCCACGGGCGGTCGCGCTGACGAGGCGACGGCGGTCGCGGCCAGCGACCTCAAGCCCAAGGCCATCGTGCTGTCCGACCGCTCCGCGGCCGGCTCGGGCCCGCTGCTCACCGGCCCCGGCGCCGCCCCGATCCTGAGCTTCAGTTCCGCGGTCTCCGGCGGCGGCCCCGGTCCAGACCCCCGGGACACCGCAGTGCAGCTGCAACAGCGGTTGCTGGCCGAGACCTGGATCGAGGCCACCAGCACCGCCGATGGCACCGCCCGTGGCCGGGTCCGGTTGATCACCACCGCCAACCAGGCCACCCGCGCGTACGCCGGAGTCGACGCCCCGTGGTTGACCTCCAGCCCACTGAGCACATTGCTGCAGTCCCGCCCCGCGGTCTGGTCGGAGGAGTACGTCTACCCGGCGGCCGTACGCGACGGCGAGCTGACCAGCAGCCAGCTGCGCAGCCTGCGCCGGTTCAACGCCACCCAGCGCACCTTCACCGACCTGCTGGTCGACGGCAAGCAGGCCAAGGCGACTGGCGGCTCGGCGGTGGCTCGGGCGGCCAGTGGGGCCTGGCGGCACCAGGACCGGGCCCGGCAGGCGTTCCTCGCACCGCAGCAGGCCGCCGTCGACGCCCTGGTGGTCCACGGGGTCCAGATCCGCAGCCTGCCCAAGGTCAGCACCATCGACCAGGAGGGGGTGGTGTTCCCGATCACGGTGCGCAACACGCTGCCGCCCGGCACCAACCCCGACGACAACGCCATCCGGGCCCGGCTGGTCTTCACCTCCGACAACGACCAGCGTCTGACCATCAAGCCGATCGAGCTGCCGCTGATCCGGGCGCAGAACAGCGTGACCGTCGACGCCGAGGTGACGGCCCGGGCCAACGGCATCGTGCCGGTGACCGCCCAGCTGCTCACCGAGACCGAGCGCCGGGTCGGCCAACCCATTCAGCTGGAGGTGCAGGTCACCCAGAACGGGACCACGGGCTGGCTGATCGCCCTCGGGGCCGGGGTGGTGCTGATCGGCAGCACCGCACTCCGGATCCGGACCGTGGCCAAGGAGCGGGCGCGCGAGGCCGCGGCCACCGCGGTGGTCGAGCCTCCGTCGGCCCTGACCTCCGCCCCACCGGCGGACACGCCACCCGAGGCCGCGGAGCTGGCCGGAGCCCGCAGCGGTTCTGTGCGCGGGGTCCAAGGAGGGCCGTCTCCCCTTGTTGTGAACAGTCCGCCGCCGCTGCCGGTCTCCACGCCGTCCGCGGACCGAGGCGATGGCTGATACGACCACCCAGCCCGGTCGCGAGCCCGTCGACGAGCCCGCCGAGCCCGGCGACCCGACCTTTGAACCGGCTCGGCGCGCATCGCGACAGGCTCAGGGCGCCTCGGAGTCGGGCCGGGCTGCCAGGCTGATCTCGGCCAGCGCGGTGATGGCCACCGGCACCGCACTGTCGCGGGTGATGGGTTTCTTCCGGCTGATGCTGCTGGCCTTCTTGTTCGGCAACGCCACCCGGCAGGCCGACATGTTCACCATCGCCAACACCGTGCCCAACAGCATGTACATCCTGCTGGCCGGGGGCGTGCTGAACACCGTGTTGGTGCCCCAGATCGTGCGGGCCATCAAGTCCGACCGGGACGGCGGCGAGGCGTTCACCAACCGGATCATGACCGCCGGCCTGCTGGTGCTGGCCATCATCACCACCGTGCTCACCGCGCTGGTGCCGGTGATCATCTGGCTCTACTCGGCCGAGGGCTGGAAGGCCCCGGAGCTGTCGGCGCAGTACGCCTCGATGGTCCTGCTGGCCTACTACACGATGCCCCAGGTCTTCTTCTACGGCGTGCACGTCCTGGCCGGTCAGGTGCTGAACGCCCGGGACAAGTTCGGCCCGATGATGTGGGCGCCGATCGCCAACAACGTGGTCTCGATCGCCGTCCTGCTGGTCTTCTGGGCAGTCTTCTACCGCACCGACACCGGAGCCGCGTTCACCGATGGACAGGTGCTGCTGCTCGGCCTCGGCTCCACCCTCGGGATCGCAGTGCAGGCGGCGGTCCTCCTTCCGTTCCTGCGCGCGGTCGGCTACCGGTTCCGGCCCCGCTGGGACTTCCGGCACACCGGGCTGGGCAAGACGTTCCGGCTGGCCAAGTGGACCCTGGGCTTCGTGCTGGTCAACCAGGCCGCATTCGTCGTGGTCTCCCGGCTGGCCACCGAGGCCACGGTAGGCGGCCAGGGCGCCGGGCTGTTCAGCTACGCGACGGCCCACGCCGTCTGGATCCTGCCGCACTCACTGATCACGGTCTCCCTCGCCACGGCGATGCTGCCCGCCGCCTCGCGGCTGGCTGCGGCCGGCGACCGGGCCGGGGTGGCCAACGAGACCATGCGCACGGTCCGGCTGGCCGTCACCGTGCTGCTGCCGGCGGCGGTCGCCTTCTGCGTGCTCGGGCTACCAATGGCTCACCTGATCTTCGGCTTCGGCGCCGGCGCCGACGACGCTTCGTTCGTCGGCACGGCACTGATGGCCATGGCCGTCGGACTGGTGCCGTTCACCATCCAGTACGTGTTCCTGCGCGCCTTCTACGCGCTGGAGGACAACCGGGCCACCTTCTTCCTGCAGTGCCTGATCGCTGCGGCCAACGTGGGACTGGCCCTGCTCGCCGTGCTGCTGATCAACCGCTCGTCGCTGGTGGCGACCGGCCTGGCCGCGGCGTACTCGGTGGCCTACCTGATCGGGGTGCAGGTCACCTTCCGGGTGCTCCGCCGCCGGCTGCCCGACCTGAACGGCGTGATCCTGGTCCGGCACTGCGTGCGCCTGCTCCTCGCGGTCGCCCCCGCGGCGGCCGCGGCCTGGCTGATCTGCTGGGCGATCACCGCCCGCTGGACCTCCCAGATCGCGCTGGCCGTGGCCCTGACGCTGGCCGGCGTGGTTGCGGTCGGGCTGTTCCTGGTCACCGCTCGGTTGCTCAAGATCACCGAGGTGACCCAGATCATCGGCGTGCTGCTGCGGCGGAGGAACCGGGCCGAGAGCGAGCCGCCGCCCCCGGACCTAGATGGGCTGGACGATCCCGGCGATTCGGAGCCGCCGATCGCGCCCCGCCGTGGCAGCATCGAGCCAGCAGAACCAAGTGAATCCAGTGCGCCTCCGGCGCAACGCGAATCCATCAGCAAGGGGGGCGACCCCCTTGAACCCCCGTCAACTGCGGCGACCGCCCTTCCCCTTCGCGAGAACGCAGACACCATGGCTCAGGCTGTGATCGATCCGCATGCCGATGCGCCGACCGCCGCGACCCTCCCGGCGGGCACTGTGCTGGCCGCCCGCTACCGGCTCGAAGAGCTGATCGCCGAGTCGCGGCCGACGGTGACCTGGCGGGCCTT
>DASQUF010000115.1:0-4384 GCA_035641435.1 Propionibacteriaceae bacterium
AACCGGGTGGTGGTCTCGGCCAGCCCCGCCAGGGTGGACTCGCACGCCTCCACCGCCGCCGACTTGCCGGCGAGCACGGTGTCGCCGACCAGGGTCCAGCGCAGGTCCTCGTGCAGGTGGGCGTAGGCCTCGGCGAACCGATGGCCAGAGAACGCGGTGGCAACCGCCTCGGGGCTCAAGGTCATAGGGGCAACGATGCCCGACAGTCCGACCAGTCAGAGGTAACGCGCGAGTCTTGGCCGCACGTTTGCCGCGTCGAGATGGTCAACGAGTGTCCGCGGGGGTGGTCGCGGGCCCGATAGCAAGAGAGCACGCGGCGACGAGTGGATCATCGTCGGTGGCGACTACGCCGCAACGGCCGTGCTGGGCGACCCGGGCGAGGGCGTCGGCAACCAGTTGGGCGGAGTCGGGGTCAAGTTCGCTGGTCGGGTCGTCGAGCACCAGCAGCCGCGGCCGGTGGACCAGGGCGCGGGCACCCGCTGCTGCTGGCCGCCGGAGAGCTGTTCGACCAGGTTGTGCCAGGTGTCCGCGGCTGCGCAGTCCGCTGAGCCACAGCGGGGTGCCTCGTACGGGCCGCGCGCCAGCCATGATCGTCGATGCTAAGCGGCGTCGACCGGCTCTCCCATCGACTTACCGCCCTTCACTCGCACTTCGCGCCTTCGGCCGAGGGCTCGAAGTGCGGGTGAAGGGCGGTAGGTGGAGTTGGCGGTTTGCCAGGATGAACGGTGTGCCCCATCCGGGCACCTACCGACGCGTACGTGGCCCTCGACATCGTCAGCCGGCGGCGGTCTGAGCACGTCGTCGCCCTCGAGGAACGTCGGGTCCGTGGGGTCGGCGATGGGACGGGTGGGATCAGTCATGGCCCTGCTCCTGGTTTGGCGTTTCCCGGATCTTCGGGCCTGCCTCCATGATCCTGCCGATTGCATCACCCCGTCCGTCACCAGGTCGGGTAGCCGCGCTCCCGGGACAGCTTCTCGACCAGCACGTTCAGTCGGTTCCAGGCCGGGGATTCGTCGGCGCCGTGGTCGGAGACCAGGCGGTAGCGGGTCTTGTCCACCGACCAGTCGGCCATGTACTCCGCCGCCGCCTCGGCCGGGTAGATCTTCTCCATCACAGTCACGCAGCGCTCCGCCAGCTCGACCAGCCGCGGGTCGTCCGGGTCCCAGTCGAAGGCCCGGTCCATCGCCACGATGAGCTCCTGGTAACCGGGGTCGCTGGTGGTGATCTGCTTCCACTTCAGCGCCTCGGGCAGCATCTCCGGGTACGCCGCCGCGAGCAGGATCCAGGCGTCCCGCTCCATGGCGATGGTCCGCTCGCTGACCCCGATCGAGCGCGCCAGGTCGAGCAGCTCGGCGACCTCGTCCGGCACACACAGCCGCTCGGCCGACGGCAGCTGCGCCAGGTCGGCCCGCCGCTGCTGCAGCTCGGTGATCCGCGTGGCCAGCTCGGCGTCGAGCTCGGTGATCGCGGTCTGAAACTCCGTCTCGTCCGCCTGCAGCAGCTCACCGACCCGGGCCAGCGGTACGCCGGCGCCGGCCAGGGTGGAGATCCGGACCAGGTCGATCACCGCCCGGCCGTCGTAGCGGCGGTAGCCGGAGGCATCCCGCGCCGGTTCGGGCAGCAGCCCGCGCTGGTGGTACCAGCGCACGGTGCGCACGCTCACCCCGGCGTACGCGGCCAGCTGGCTAATGGTCAGCATGGGAGTGAGTGTCGCTGACGACGGGCTCGGCTGCCATCGGGGTGGCGGCGGCGAACTCCCGCATGCCCCGGCTGACCAGGGCGTACGCGGAGACCACCAGGAAGCCGAGGAAGACCACCAGAGCGCCGACAGCCAGCGAGCTCCGGGTCAGCAGCAGGGCCATCAACGACAGCCCGATCGGCGCTGCGATCATGCCGAGGGCGTTGACCAGGCTGAGCACCCGGCCGCGGACCCGCTCGGCCACCCGCTCGGTGAAGAAGACCAGGAAGATCGGCGACAGCAGCCCACCGCCGACGCCGACCAGGACCGACCCGGCGGCGACCAGCCAGAAGCCGGTCAGGGTGGCGAATCCGGCCATGCCGACGACCTGCAGCAGCAGGCCGAGGACATAGACCAGTCGGCGGGACCTGGCGGCGAGGACACCGTAGAGGATCGAGCCGACGATCGACCCGGCCGCGAACGCCGACATGGTGTAGCCCAGCCAGTCGGCCTGGTTCAGGCGCTGGAAGTGCGCGGGCAGCAGGACGGTGATCAGCGGGGCAGTCAGCAGGGCGCTGCCGAACGCGATGACCACCATCGCCCGCAGCGCCGGGCTGGCCCAGAGGGTGGCGAGGCCGCCGGGCTGCGGCTGGCCGTCGGTGGGCTCGGCCTCGGCGGTCACCAGGGGCATGAGCAGGGTGCAGAGCGCGGCCAGGGCGGAGCAGGCTGCGGTGATCCAGACCACCCGGATCGGGTCGAGCACGGTGAGCAGGACGCCGGCCACCGCCGGGCCGGCGAGGAAGGCGACGCCGAAGACGCCCTGCCGGATCGCGGCGACCTTGTCCAGCGTGACCCCGCTGGTCAGGCTGACCCGGCCCATCAGGGTCTCCCGGGCGGTCATGCCGGGAACATCGAACAAGGCGCCGAGCACGCCGAGGACGACAAACCAGCCGATGTCCAGGCCGAACGCCCAGTCCACGATGGCCAGCCCGGCCACCGAGAGCGCGCTGCCCACATCGGCGACGATGCTCATCCGGCGCTGCCCGACGTGGTCGATCAGCCAGCCGCCGACCAGTGTGGCCAGGATCGACGGGACCGCCGCGACGGCCGCGACCAGCCCGGCGACCGACGGGTCACCGGTGCGGCTGAGCACCAGCCAGGGCAGCACGATGCTGATCGCGGCGTTGCCGAACAAGGACAGGGCCTCCGCCGCCACGAACAGGGGCAAGGTCGCGCGGTTACCGGCCGGCGCGGGAGGAATGGCCGTTGCGGTGGTCATGGACTGATTCTCAAACCTTGACGCTACGTCATGGTCAACCCGCTCGCGCGAGAGTTCACTCGCTCCGCACCACCGAGGCGGTCGAGCGTGGACCGGCCTGGCGGGAGCACCGGAGCGAAGCGAAGGTGCGAATGGTTGCGAGGCCGGCTCAGTGGTGCGGAGCGAGGGAACCGCACCCTTCGCGCGGCCACCTACGCTGGCGGGCGTGAGAGCGCGCTGGCTGATCGTGCTGGTCACGGCGGCCGCGCTGGTCGGCATCCCCGTCGCCTGGCAGGCGCGGCCCGTCGCCGACCCGGGCGTCAGCGCCAAGGACCTGGTGGCGCGTATCCAGACCTCCGCCGACCGGCCGTGGTCGGGCTACGTCGAGACCTCCGGCGCGCTGCAGGTGCCGGACAGCGACTCGTTCGTCGGGCTGGCCCAGCTGCTCGGGGAGGACAACGACCTCCGCGTCTGGTGGCGCTCAGCCGACGACTGGCGGATCGACCGCATCCGCAGCACCGGCGAGACCGACCTGATCCGGCGCGGCCCGACGATGATCCGCTGGGTGTTCGAGTCGGAGGTGGCGACCATCAGCCCGGTCTCGGAGATCCGGCTGCCCGACGCATCCGACCTGCTGCCGCCCACGCTGGCCCGGCTGATGCTCCAAGGCGTACGCGACGAGGAGCTGAGCCCGCTACCGGCCCGACGGGTGGCCGGGATCGCCGCCGCCGGCGTACGCATCACCCCGGCTGAGCGGGCGACCAGCATCGCCCGGGTGGACATCTGGGCCGACCCGAAGTCGGGCCTGCCGTTACGGGTGGAGCTGTCCGGGGCCGGCGACACGCGCCCCGTCCTGGAGTCCGGCCTGCGCGACGTCAGCCTGACCGAGCCGCCCCCGGAGACCACTCTGTTCCGACCGGCCTCCGGTGTGGACATCGCCTACGAGGAGTCGGTGGACGTGGCCGCCGCGGCCAACGCGCTCTCGGCGTACGACCTGCCGACCTCGCTCGCCGGGCTGGACACCCGACGTGGTGACGACCCGGGCGCAGTCGGCGTCTACGGGCGGGGGCCGACCACGCTGCTGGTCGTGCCGCTACGCGGCCAGGTTGCCCGACCCCTGCGCGCCCGGCTGCGGGACAGCGGCGGCGCGCAGGAGACGGCCGTCGGCACGCTGGCCCCGGTCGGGCCGGTCGGGCTGCTGGTCACCCCGCGTACCGACCGCCAGGGGGCGCTGCTGCTGACCGGCACGGTGACCGGCGAGACGTTGCAGCAGGCGGCGACCGAGCTCCTGGCGGCCACATGACCGCGGCGATCCGAACCCGGCAGCTGACCAAGCGCTACGGTGAGCTGCGGGCGGTCGACGCGATCGACCTCGAGGTGCCCGAGGGCGCCGTCTACGGCTTCCTCGGCGCCAACGGCTCCGGCAAGACGACCACTGTACGGATGCT
>DASQUF010000116.1:0-8306 GCA_035641435.1 Propionibacteriaceae bacterium
GAGCATCTGCGCCACATCCATACGCACAGTTCTCCGGACGGTTTCGGTGAGATGATCATGCCGCGGCAGGTGTGAAGGGTTTCGTACTCGTTCAGGGACAGGTGAACGAGGGCGGAGTGTCGCCGGGTCGGGTTGTAGAACGCCTCGACCCATTCGGCAGGCTATGGATAGTAGGCCTCCTGATCGATGCGGAACTGAAGCAAGCAAGTACCTCCGCGGCGACGCGCTGCGCACACAACCCCACGACTGCTTGCGGCCTGCCCGACCGGCGCGGACAGTGCTCGGTGTCGGCGTGACCACACTCTTCGGCACCCAGCGGCCACCGCCGTCCGTTGGAGCTGGCTCGTTCCCAGACCACAGGCGCGTCGGGGTTAGACCAGGGCGATCGCCTTGCGAAGCCCGGCGACGTACGCGTCGGGCCGTTCCCAGGCGCCGAAGTGCCCGCCGGAGGGCTCCTCGTCCCACGCCCGGATGTCGAAGAGCCGCTCTCCGAACTGCCTTGGGGCCGTCACCAGGTCCTTCGGGAAGATCGTCACGGCCGTCGGCACCTCGACCCGGCTCTCAACCAGCTCGCGGTGCTCGACGTAGGGCAGGAACGACGACCCGATGGTCCCGGTGACCCAGTAGGCGGTGACCCAGGTCAGGACATCGTCGCGCGGGAACACCGACTCCACGTCCCCGCCGCAGTCGCTCCAGCTGCGCAGCTTCTCCACGATCCAGGCAGCCAGGCCGGCCGGCGAGTCGCCGAGCCCGGCCGCGAGCGTGTGCGGCTTGGTCCCCTGCAGCAACGCGTACGCGCCCTCCCTCAGCTGCCAGGCCTCCCCGTCGGCCAGGTACTGCTGCTCCGCCGCCCCCAGCTCGTCCGGATCCACCGCAAACAGGTGCAGGTACGGCAGGTCGGTCAGGTGCAGCGCCGCGACGTGCCCAGCGTGCTGTCGGGCCATCGCCTCGGCGACCAAGCTGCCGATGTCCCCTCCGGACACCACGTAGCGCTCCACGCCCAGCTCGACCAGCGACCTCGTCACGACGTCGGCCATGGCGGAGACCGACATGCCGGGCGCCGTTACCGGCTCCGAGTACGGGAAGCCGGGCAGGCAGGGCACCACCACGTTCAAGTCGTTTAGCAGCGGCAGCACGCGCTCGAAGCGCAGGAACGAGTCCGGCCAGCCGTGCAGCAGCACCACCGTCGGGGCGCCGGCGTCCGCGGTCTGGTGGATCGACCGCAGTCCCGTGCCGCCCACCTCGGTCCGCACCCAGGGATAGTCGAGGATCCGCTCCTGGTGCTTACGCCAGTAGTAGGTCTCCGCCCAATAGTCGACCAGCTCGGCCAGATAGTCGGGATCGGTCCCGCGTTCCCAGCCCACTCCCTCGACCAGCGGGACCCGGCGAAAGTCCCGCAACCGCCCCTTCAAGTCGTTCAGGACAGACTCCTCGACAGGTCGCGGTGCGCTGCTCACGGACCCCAGTCTGCCCAGATGAAGGCCATTCTTAGCGCTCGAGCGCTCAACGTCCCTATCGCCGCTCCAACGCTGAGCGAGGCGGATCGACACTCCCCACCCGACGTTCCCGTGCGCCGTGCCCGCTCTCACGCGAGACAGCACTGAAGGCCGAGCTGGCGCGCCTGGCAGCTCGGTCGACGCCCGGCTATACAAGCCAGACGGCGTCGAGGCACGGCCCCAAAACGGTGTCGGCGCGCCGCCCCGCCCCCTACGACGGCGGTGTGTCCTGGGCCTCACCCGGGTTAACCGCCGGCCCGGTCGGTACGCGGATGCTCGGCGTGCTCGGCGCTGACGCTCTGCGCGTAGACCAGCCGTGCTGAAAGCGGGTCGGTCTCGCCTGGCTGCGGCTGCACGACCTCCGGCACGCATGCGCGACCTTACTTCTGCTGACGGGTGCATCACGCGGACAGTCATGGAGACGCTGGGTCACAGTCAGATCGCGCTCACCCTGAACACCTATGCACGTGCTTCCCCAGGTGGAGCGGGAGGCGGTCGACCAGGCGGCTCGGGCGCTGTTCGGAGAGCCCTAGGCTGTACTTTCTGGCTGTACGGGCCCACAGGACGCTGCCGTTGTGCAGCGTTTCTCCTTGTCAGAAATGGGTAGGCCCCGTGGGACTCGAACCCACAACCCGCGGATTAAAAGAGCGATCGTCCCGGCCAACACCGCCACCTTCAGGCGACAGGAGTTGCGCTGTCTCCCCAGCTGGCAGCGTCTACACGCTCCAGTTGACTCTATTTCGCACCACGATTGATGTCACGCGGTCGCTCACCGACACGGACCAACCCCTAGGGATGGACGCCACTCGTTTCAGTGAGACGCTACTGGCTGGCCCGGCGCCACGCGTCGAGGTCGTCCGCTCAGCCAGAATCCCGGCCTGAGGCTCGCGAGCCGCTGCGAGCGCGGGTTCGTAACTCGATGCGGTCTTCGGATCGATGCGCTCGGGCAGGTCGGGATCTCGCGGTTGCGTTCCTGGACGGCTTCGATTTCCTCGCTCGGCGGGAATACTCGCGCCTCGTTGGTCGAATGGCACCGGCGGGGACTGCCTTGGCCGACGTCGGGCCGCTGCGCGCGGCACCGGAGGTTTCGGGTGCCGTGGCCTCGGACCCGACGGTTTCCGGGCTGGTCGACACGCTGGCCGCTGATGCCCCGGCCGCGATGTCGGCGTGAACGCTGCCCTGGCTTACCAGCACCGGACGGCCAGCCGTGACCGGGCAATTCCGGAATCCGTACACCCTGACCTGTGAGTCGCCTGCAGTCCGCGTCGAGGTCGGCGTCGAGCAAGACAGCGTCGGGCATGCGAACGGTTACCTGGATCGGCTCGACCGCGGCGTCGACCTCTAGGCCGACCGGCTACCGGTTCGCTTCGACGGCGGCCAGTGCCCAGGGGTGAGCAGCATCCTCCCTTCCGCCGACGGCGCACCGCGGCGACCCTCACCCCTACCCGTCGAAGGTCAGGGTCTCACGGATGGTCATCCGCGCCGCCGACTGGGCGGGCGCCAGGCTGGCCATCACCGCGATCACGGCGACCACGCCCAGCCAACCGGCCGCACCCAACCAGGAGAAGAGAAACGGCAGCGGGTGGTACAGCACTCGGGGGCCCAACTGGTTGCAGAGCCAGATTCCGAGCGGCACCGAGGCCAGCAGGCCGATCATCGCGCTGACCAGGCTGATCAGCAGGCCCTCCACGATGACGATGCGGCGGACCGTCGCCGTCCTCGCGCCGAGCGCGCGCAGCACGCCGATCTCGCGAGTCCGCTCCAGGACGTTGATGCTCATGGTGCTGGTGAGCCCCAGTCCGCCGACCACCGCGACCAGCGCCGTCATCGCCATCAGCAGGAGGGCGATGATGTCCAGGCTCGCGGCCCAGGAACGCTTGCTGACCGCCGTCGTTGTGCTGCTGGCCACGGTCAGCGAGGCGTCGCGCAGCGCCTGGACAAGCGCGCGTTGCACAGAGCTCTGGGCCTCAGCGCTGTGGCCGGTGGTCCGGACGACGAGTCGGCTGGCGTAGGCCGGCGTACCCGTCGCCCGCTCGAACGCGGTGTAGGGGACGTAGGCGAACGGGACGATACCGCGCGCGCTGATACCGACGAGCCGCCAGTCGGCGTCCCGGTTCCCGATCCGGAGGGTGATCGGCTGCCCCACCACAGCGCCCTGCAGCTGCTCCAGGGCGTTCGCGTTGACGAACACGGCGCGGTCGTCACCGGGCCGCAGGCGTCGGCCGTCGGTGACGCTCGGCTGCCACCTCGCTGTGTCCGCAGGGATTCCGACTAGCACCAGGCTGCCGCCGACGCGATCCCGACCGAACACCCGGCGCGCGTCGCCCATTCCCCACGCCTCGGCTTCGCTGACGCCGGTTACGCCCCGGGCGGTCCGCAGCAGGTCGGCCACCGGCCGGGGCTGGGTGAGCGCGACGTCGACGTCGTAGTTGGACTCACCCTGCATGGCGACGGCGGTCTCCTGCAGCGACTGCCGCACTCCGAGCACGGCGATGAACATCGCCCCCGCGAGGCTCAGCGCGACAAGGGTGAGCGCCAGCCGTCCGCGACGCCGGAAGGTGTTGCGCACCGACGCCAGCAGCAGCGTCGGGATGTCCGCGCGCAGCGTGCGCCAGCGGCGGCGGAGCGCGCTGTCGGCCGGCTGACGGCGGGCGGCGGCGGCAGCGGGACCGCTGATCGCCTCCCGGATCGTGGTGCGGGCGCCGCTGAGCACGGGCACCAGCGCGGCCAGCACTGGCACCCCGAACGCTGCGGCCACCACCACGGCCAGGGTGGCCGGCGGCAGGCCGACGTGGCGGATGGTGACGTTGAGCGTCTGTCCCACTCCGCTCGTCATGGCGAACTCGCCACCGATGGCCAGCGGGAGGGCCAGCACCAGGGCCAGCAGGCCGAAGATGAGGACCATCTCGACGTACATCCGCACGATCTGGCCCGAGCGGGCGCCGAGGGACTTCAGCACCCCGATCTGCGGGATCTGACGGCTGATCACCGCCCACATCATGTTGATGATCAGCAGGGCGGCGAGCAGCAGGGTGAGCACGCCCATCGTGGTGAGGATGAACAGCACTCCGTTCATCGTGTCCCAGAGCGGAGGCTTGCCCGGGCGCGGGATGGTGACGGTGTCAACGCGCTGGCCGCTCCGCTCGAGCGTGCGGACGAGACTGGTCGCGCTCGTCTCGATCTCCGACCAGCCCGGGCGGGTGTCGGAGAAGCGCACGTACAGCCGGTTGAAGTCCTGCGGCTCGCCCAGCTCGCGCAGCGTCTGCAGTTCCACGTAGCCGTGCGCGGCCGTGGGGTTGATGTTCGAGGGCACGGCGGCCTGATCCTGGACCAGCCCGGCCACCCGCAACGCGTGCTCGCGACCCTCCGCCGTCCGCAGCCGAACCTGCTGGCCCACGGCAAGGTCGAACTGTCGAGCCGCGGAGCGTTCCAGCAGCAGCGTGCCCGGGGGCGCCCGGAGGCCGGCGCCGGAGTCGGGCACCAGTCGGCTCAGCGTGACGGCGTCCCAGTCGGGGGACGCCTCGAGGTTCAGCGTCACCCAGGTATTGGGCCCCACGGCGATGCTGGGCGAGAGTGCCCGCCGGCCCTCCGCGACGGCGACCCCGTCCCGGATCGCCACCTGGCGGAGCGCCGCGTCGTCGAACGCCCCCACCCCGAGCACGGCATGGGCGGGCGTGCTGGAGTCGAACCCCTCCTGCATGTCGCGCTGGAGGATCGAGCGTCCGGCGTCCATCAGACCGAAGGTGCCGACCCCCACCCCGATGGCCACGACGACCAGGATCGTCCGCGCCCGGAAGAGCCAGACGTCGCGGAAGACCTTCGTCCGACGGATGTGCGTCACGACGGTTCTGCCGACGCAACGCCGCCTCGCAGCCGCGGCGCTGCCTGGCGCTCCACGTCCTGCCGGAACGACGGGGACCGAGCGATGAGCTCGTCGAAGTCGGCACGGGTGAGCTCCACCACCCGGACGGGCCCTCGCACCGCCTTGACGTTCGCGGTACGGCGGCCATTGCCCAGGAGCGCCAGCTCGCCGAAGTACTCCCCGGCGTGCTGCTCCCTGAGCACCCGCTCCGTGCCGTCCGGTCGACGCTGGGTGACCTCCACGGTCCCTTCGAGCAGGAAGAAGAAGCTGTCGCCGAGCGCACCCTGACGCAGGATCGTCTCGCCCGGCTGGAACGTCTGCGACGCCAGGTCGTGGGTGATCGAGGTCAGTGCGGACAGGTCGAGGGCCCCCAGCGTCCGCAGCTGACGGTGCACCTCGTGGTTCATCACCACCTCGCCGAGCCGCTCCCGCAGCGCTGGGGAGGCCTCGACGATGCGCTCGAAGGCAACGGCGTCGAGCGTGGCCACCAAGGCGGGAGCGCCGCCGGCAGCGCGAACCGTCGCGTTCCGGAAGCCGTCGCCGGTCAGGGCGGACTCCCCGAACCACTGGCCGGGGGACAGCCGGTCCACCAGCAGCTCACCACTCCCGGGGCGCTCGATGAGCACGTCGACGGTGCCCTCCAGCAGGATGAAGAACTCCTGTGCCACCTCCCCCTGCCGCACGATCGTCGTCCCCGGAGGGAACCGGCGCTGCCCGGCGAAGCGCTTCACCTCCACCAGCTGGTCCTGGCTGACCCCCTCGAGGGCCTGCGCAAGGTGCTCGTGCACCACCTCGCCGTCCGCGATCAGAATGGCCCGGTCGACGCGACGGGCCAGGTCCTCGTCGTGGGTGACCATCAGGATCGTGGTGCCGCCGGCGGCCAGCTGGCGAAACAGCTCGAAGATCTGGCCGGCCGTCTGCGAGTCCAGGCTTCCCGTCGGCTCGTCGGCGATGATTAGCGCCGGCTCGTTGGCGAGCGCCCGGGCGATGGCGGCCCGCTGCTGTTGGCCGCCGGACACCGCGGACGGCATCTTGTGCGCCTGGCCGCCGAGCTGCACCAGCGAGAGCAGGTGCTGGGCGCGCTCCCGCCGGGCCCGGGACGAGTACCGGCCGTTCAGCTCCATGGGGAGCACGACGTTCTCCAGAAGCGTCAGCGTCGGCAGCATCTGGAAGAACTGGAACACGATCCCCAGGTTGCGGCCGCGCCACCTGGCCAGGCCGGACTCGTCGAAGAGGTGCAGCGGTGTGCCGCCGATCACGACCTCGCCTTCGGTGGGCCGATCGATCCCGGTCAGCATGTTGATGAAGGTGGACTTCCCGCTGCCCGACTTGCCGATCACGGCGACGAACTCGCCCCGTTCCACGCGAAGGTCGATGCCCTTCAGCGCGGCCACCGGACCGGCCGGCGAGGGGTAGGACTTCTGGAGTCCGCGAACCTCGATGAACGCGCCTCTCGAGCGGTCACTCGCTTCCGTGCCGGAATCCGGACGTCTGCGTCGCCAGCTCAACACCGGCGGGCTCCTGGCCGGGCCGCGCCTTCACGCGGGCCGCCCGAGCCGGCGCGGTAGCCTGCCGCGACAGCCCGTGACGGGCTCCCCCCGGCGCGAAGGAGTGGAGCGTGCACCTGCCTCCCGCCCTGGTCACGGCGATCGACCGGCTCACGCAACGCGTCTACATCGCCTCCGACGGGCGTCTCGGCCACCGCCAAGGACGATGGTCGGTCCTGCTGCTGACGACCACCGGACGCCGCACCGGCGAACCGCGAACTCATGCACTCCTCTACCTCGTCCACGGCCGGCAGCTCCTCGTCGTCGCGTCGAACAACGGTACCCGCGGGCTGATCGAGGCGGCTCCTCCATCGGCTCCTCGGGTCACTCCGGGCGCCACCCCGTCGCGTCATGCTCCCTCCGGTCGACCGAACCCTGCTGCTCCCTCCGGTGGACGGCCGCCGGCTGCGGTGGTCCCGGCTCAGCCCGGGCCGCGTCCTGGCCCTGCTGCAGCTGCAAGCACTTGCTGCGGCACGCCGGGCGTGTGGCCGAGGAGGCGGACCCGCTGCTCACCCACGAGGAGTTCATCGGTCCGCACCGGTTCACCCGATCGGCTCGCCGGCGGCTGATCGATCCGCTCCTGCAGGCCGGTTGGTGCCTCGACTGGGACGACCTCGCCACGTTCTCGGCGTACGACGTGCTCAGCTACTTCGCGCTTAACAGACCCGACGGCGTTCGGAGCCCACCGATGTGCGAGGTCGTCGGAGGACCAAGACCTACGTCGACGCGCTGGTCGGCGCCCTGGGCCAGTCACGGGGCGGGCGCGGCTTCGAGATTCGCCCGGGTGACGCGGGAGGAGGTCGGCATCTGGGAGTGGCCGAGGACTTCCTAGCCGCCCACGCCCACCGACCTCGTCTATCTGGCGGCGCTGGACGACGGCTACGAAGGCCCCGCGCGCGCATGCCCACCTCGCGCGGCTCGAGGCGCACGTCGCCGAGCAGCGGAGGTTCGCCGCCAACGCCTCGCACGAGCTGCGGACGCCGCTGGCGATCACGCAGACCTTGCTCGGCGTGGCTCGCCAGGACCCGACCCGCGACAGCGGCGAGCTGGGAACGGCTCACGTCGTCACCGCCCGCGCCATCGACCTCACCGAGACGCTGCTGCTGCTCAGCCGCACCGACCAGCGCTCCTTACCCGGGAACCGGTCGACCTGTCCCTCATCGCCGAAAGAGGCCGCGGAGACCCTGCTCGCTCTCCCGGAGAGGCGCGGCGTCACCATCCGGACGTCGGGGGTCGTCGCCCTATTGGATCGGCAAGGTCGGTCGAGCCGCCGAACCAGCAGCAGAGGTCTGGCGGCTGGCCCGAGTACGAGCGGGATCGGCTCCTGCGGTCAGGCTGGCGGGACTCGCCGGCCGACCAAGGGCAGCAGCAACCTGGATCTTAAAGCTGTCCGGGCGTGGG
>DASQUF010000117.1:0-3265 GCA_035641435.1 Propionibacteriaceae bacterium
GCGCCGAAGGTCGCCGGGCCGGACCCCTCTGCGACGGCCGCCGCCGAGCCTCGCGCGACCGCCGAGCCCACGGCGCCGGACGGTGAGCACGCTCGCACTCCGCTGCTCGCTGCCCTCGGCGCAGGCAACGCTGCGGTCGCAGCCGTGGCGCGTGCCTTCTCCGATGCACTCTCCGCCACGGCGACCACCCGGGAGAGCGCAAAGCAGCGCGTCGCCGAGCTGCCCGCGGAGCTGGACGAGCTGAAGACGCGCTTCTCCGCCGACGAGCTGCGCCGGGCTGTGGCGACCTACCGCGCACACGTCGAGCGCGCGTACACCGAGTTCGCCGGCCGTGGCGAGGACACGTGGGGACGCCTGCGCGAGAAGCCGCAGGTCCGCCGGGCGATCACCACACTCGAGGCGTACAGCGAGAAGCTCGACGCCCGCGTGGACGAGCTGGTCGACGACGCACAGGGCGTCGCGAGCCGCGCGCTGGCGGCCGCCGGTCGTCAGTCCCGCGCGACGGGCGAGCGGGTTGCCCACACGGGCGAGCGGTTCTCCGGGCGCGCCGCCGACGCCGTCGTCGACGCGAGCGCGGCGACGTCCTCGGCCGTGGAGGACGCCGGTACCGGTGCGGCCCAAGCGGTCGAGGACGCAGGAGACCGGGCTGCGTCGGCAGCGCGGGAGACCGGGGACGCGGCGGCCCGCGCCACGGAAGCGGCCAAGCGTTCGTCCGACGGGCCGAAGGACCCGGCCGCGGGCTGACACGCCGCTGCTGCCCAGGGGGTGACGGCGGTTGCGAGGCGGACGTAGTCTTGCCGGGTGGACGTGCTCTACATCCTCGATCGGTTGATCCTGTGCGCCATCGGCGTGGTGGTCGCGGTCGTGTCGGGATACGCCTTCGTCCACGCGCTGCGCCAGCGTGGCGACGCCTTCACCGCCGTCGGCAGGCTGACCAAGAACGCCTGGCTCGCCATCACGGGGGCCTCGGCGCTGTTCCTCCTGCTGATCCCCGTGTTCGGGCTGCTCGCGAACCCGACGTTCTCCGGGCTGGTCTTGTCCTTCCAGGGTCCGCGGAGCAGCATGACGCTGTTCTGGCTGGCCGGGCTGGTCGCGACGCTGGTGTACCTGGTCGATGTCCGGCCCGCGGTCGTCGGTGTGCAGCGGGGGGACCAGCGCTGGTGACGGCCTGGCACGTCCTCGGCACGCTGCGCGCCGAGCCCGCTCTCGACCGTCCGGAGCTGCTCGCCACCCCGGTCGCGGCCGCTCTCAAGGCGCTCGACGCTGCGGACGCCGCGCGGGTCGGGGTCGCCGAGATCGACCCCGAGCTCGCCGACACCGCGGCCTTCTGCGCTGCGTACGGCTCGCCGATGGCCGGGTCGGCGAACTGCGTGGTCGTCACGGGTCGACGCGGTGGCGAGACCCGCTACGCGGCATGCCTCGTCCTCGCGACCACGCGGGCCGACGTGAACAACCTGGTGCGCCGGCGACTGGACGTGCGCAAGGCTTCCTTCGCGGCGATGGACGAGGCGGTGGCGCTCACCGCCATGGAATACGGCGGCATCACCCCGCTGGGCCTGCCCGACGGCTGGCCGCTGCTGGTCGATGCGGCGGCGGCGCAGGCGCCGGGGGTGGTGGTGGGCAGCGGGCTGCGCGGCTCCAAGCTGGCCCTACCGGGGGCACTGGCCGCCGTCCTGCCCGGAGCCGAGGTCGTCGAGGGCCTGGGCCGTCCCGTCTGATCACGGCTCCTGTTTGCAGGAAAGTGATCTGGGGGCTGGTGGCCCTACCCGGTCGGGATGAGAATCGGGGTGCCGTCCGGTCTCTGACGTCGGTGTCGCTTGGTGCCACGAGCCTGTAGCAAAGTGTGACGTGGGGGTCCTGGGGCACCCGATCCTGCTGCCGTAGAGCGCGAACCTCAGAGTCCTTCTGATCAGGTCCTCCCCGGGCGGTGCCGGTAGTCATCGCGCGGGAGGAGCTGGTTATGGATGTGGTGGTGGCCCGGTGTGCCGGGCTGGATGTGCATCGCGACACGGTGGTCGCCACGGTGCGGATCGCAGGCCGTGGTCGAGCCCGCACCCGGCGGGAGACCCGGACGTTTTCCACGATGGGCGCGGATCTGCTGGATCTGGGTGACTGGTTGACCGCGCAGAAGGTGACCTTGGTGGGGATGGAATCCACCGGGGTGTACTGGAAGGCGCCGTATTACCTGCTGGAGGACCAGGTCGAGCGGTGCTGGCTGCTCAACCCGCAGCACATGCGCAACGTGCCGGGGCGTAAGACCGATGTGGGTGACTCGGTGTGGATCGCTGATCTGCTCGCGCACGGGCTGGTCCGCCCCAGCGCGGTCCCTCCGCGCCCGATTCGGGATCTGCGGGACCTGACTCGGTATCGGCGGCGGTTGGTCGAGGCGCGGACTCGGGAGGTGCAGCGGCTGGACAAGGTGATGCAGGACGCTGGGATCAAGCTGACCTCGGTGGCGTCGCGGCTGCTGAGCAAGTCCGGGCTGGCGATGATCGAGGCGATGGCGGCGGGAGTCAGCGACCCCGATGAGTTGGCCGAGCTGGCCCAGGGCCGGTTGCGGGCCAAGATCCCCGAGCTGCGCCTGGCGTTGGCCGGGCGGTTCCGGGTCGGGCATCACGGGCTGCTGGCCCGGCGCATCCTGGCCCATGTTCGGTTCCTGGAGGCCAGCATCGATGATCTCGATACCCAGATCGACCGGTTGATCGCCCCTTTCGCGCCGATGCTCGAGCTGGTGATGACCATCCCCGGGGTGGCGCGGACCGCGGGCATCTGCCTGATCGCTGAAGTCGGGGTGGATATGACGATCTTTCCCAGCGCGGGGCACCTGGCGTCGTGGGCGGGCATTTGCCCGGGCAACAACGCCTCCGGAGGCCGACAACGCTCCGGCCGGACCCGGCGTGGCCCGGTGTGGCTACGGACCGCGCTGACCGAGGCAGCGCACGCCGCCGCTCGGACCAAGGGCACCTACCTGGCCGCGCACCACGCCCAAATCCGCGGCCGCCGAGGGACGGCCAAAGCGGTCGGCGCGACCCGCCACGACATCCTGTGCGCCTACTGGCACATCCTGGCCACCGGCGTGCCCTATCAGGACCTGGGCCCAGACTGGATCCGCAGCCCGCAGTCGGTCGACGCCCACGCCCGCCGCCTGGTCGCCCAGCTCGAAGCCCTCGGCAAGAAGGTCACCCTCCACGACGCCGCCTGAGCAGCCACAACACACCCAACAGCACCGGGCCTGCGGCCCGAGGCACTGACGTGCCCGCACATG
>DASQUF010000118.1:0-2605 GCA_035641435.1 Propionibacteriaceae bacterium
GCGACAACAGCCGCAGGGTCATGGCCAGCACCGCCAGCGCGGCGACGGCCAGCACCAGGCCGGAGTAGCGGGTGCGCTCGGTGTTGGCCCAGAACCAGGCCACAGGGATCAGCAGCACGATGCCGATCAGATAGCCGATCACGGTCGCCGGCGCCTCCGGACGAAAGCCGGCGAGGAGCCGCACCCCGGCAACCACCGACTGGACCAGGGTGACCAGCCAGACGCCGGCGGCGAACAGCAGCTGCGCCTTGCCCGGCGGCTTGTCGGCGATGGCGGTGACGACTCCCCAGACCACGGCCACGCCGGACAGCACGAGAACGACATAGGCCAAGGCGGGGATCATCGCCCGCCTCGGGAAGCCACGTCGGCCAACGCTACTCCAGCAGGACGGCCGGACCTGACAGACTGAGCGACGGAAATCGCGGGAGCTGGGGGTGGCGAGGAGGCGAGGTGGCCCTGCTGGTTGTCGGCGTGACCGCGGACGGCGGGACCACGTTCTCGGCGCCACTGGGTCACGGGGCCGACCCGGAGACGGTGGTCTTCGACCAGGGGTACCGGGCCCTGCGGCCGCTGGAGGCTAAGTGGCAGGGTGACGACCTGGAGCTGCGGGTCCGGGTGCGGCCAGCTCAGGGTGAGCCTCGCCCGGAGCCGCTGTCGCCGCGTACGGACGCGGGCCTGATCATCAGCGACGACGTGGTGCCGGTGACCCGGCAACGGGTGGCCGCGTACGCCGTCGTGCTGTCCCAGCGCGGCCTGCTGGCCACCGAGTACTCCAACCAGACGGCGGTCCCCGGTCGCTGGGGAATGCCCGGCGGCGGACTCGACGACCACGAGTCGCCGGTGCAGTGCGTGCGCCGCGAGGTCACCGAGGAGACGGCCCAGCAGATCGTGCTCGGCGACCTGACCAAGGTGCAGACCGGGCACTGGATCGGTCGCCTCCCGGGCGGCATGATCGAGGACTTCCATGCCGTACGCCTGGTCTACCGGGCCAACTGTCCGAAGCCGACCGACCCGGTCGTCCTGGACCACGGCGGCAGCACCGCGTCGGCCCGCTGGGTCGGCCTCGACGACTGGACCGGCGTCGGCTGGACCGCCAACTGGATGATGATCCTGAGCGAGCTGCTGCCCACCTCCGAGGTCTAGGGCCGTAGACGAGCGGAGCTGATTGACGTTCGCCGACACGGCGAGGAGCGTGGATGGGCCCGGCGGGAGCCCTGAGCGTGCGAGGGGCGGATGGTTGCGATGCGCCGTGTCCGCGAACGTCCATCAGCTCAGCGAGGAGGGGATGTCGCTGAGCAGGTCCTGCCGGGTCAGCACCCCGACCGGCTTCCCGTCGTCCAGCACCAGCAGCGCGTCGCCGTCCACCAGCACCTCGACCGCCTTGGCCACCGGCTCGGTCGCGCCCACCATCGGCAGCGAGACCTCCATCGCCGCGCTGACCCGGTCGGCCGGCCGGGCCCGGCGGGAGAACAGCGCGCCGAGCAGCCCGCGCTCGCTGACCGAGCCGACCACCTCCGCCGCCATCACCGGCGGCTCGGCCCGCACGACCGGCATCTGGCTCACCCCGTACTCGCGCAGAATGTTCACCGCCTCGGCGATGGTCTCGCTCGGGTGGGTGTGGACCAGGGTAGGCAGGGTCCCGGACTTCTCGCGCAGCACGTCGCCCACCACCCGCTCGGAGGTGTACCGCGGGGCGAAGCCGTAGCGGCTCAGCCAGGTGTCGTTGAAGATCTTGCCGAGGTAGCCGCGGCCGGAGTCGGGCAGCAGTACCACGACGACGGCGTTCGGGTCGGCGACCTCCTGGGCCAGTCGAACCGCCGCCACCGTCGCCATGCCGCAGGAGCCGCCGACCAGCAGCGCCTCCTCCCGGGCCAGTCGCCGGGTCATGGCGAACGAGTCGGCGTCGGAGACCTCGATGATCCGGTCAGCGATGTTCTTGTCGTAGGTGGTCGGCCAGAAGTCCTCCCCCACCCCCTCGACCAGGTAGGGCCGACCCGTGCCGCCGGAGTAGACCGAGCCCTCAGGATCCGCGCCGATCACCTGGACCGCGCCACCGGAGACCTCCTTGAGGTAGCGGCCTGCACCGCTGATCGTGCCGCCGGTGCCGATACCCGCCACGAAGTGAGTGATGCGACCATCGGTCTGGGCCCAGATCTCCGGCCCGGTGGTCTCATAGTGGCTGGCCGGGTTGTTCGGGTTGCTGTACTGGTCCGGCTTCCAGGCGCCCTCGATCTCCCGGGTCAGCCGGTCGGAGACCGAGTAGTAGGAGTCGGGGTGCTCCGGCTCGACCGCGGTCGGGCAGACCACGACCCGGGCCCCGTACGCGGCCAGCACGTTCCGCTTGTCCTCGCTGACCTTGTCGGGGCAGACGAAGACGCATCTGTAGCCGCGGGCCTGGGCCACGATGGCCAGGCCGACCCCGGTGTTGCCGCTGGTCGGCTCGACGATGGTCCCGCCCGGCTTCAGCAGGCCCTCCCGTTCCGCGGCGTCGACCATCTTGAGGGCGATCCGGTCCTTCACCGAGCCGCCCGGGTTGAGGTACTCCAGCTTGGCCAGCACCAGCGGTGCCGCTCCATCGGTGACCCGCGTCAACTGGAGCAGCGGG
>DASQUF010000119.1:0-8994 GCA_035641435.1 Propionibacteriaceae bacterium
CCGCCGCGAGCAGATTCTCGCCGACGGCCTGCAACACCGCACGGACCCGATCGACCCGCTCCGCGAGGTCGTCCGCCACCGGCCCCTCGGCGCTCACCCGGCCGTCGATCAGCAGACGACCGGTCTTGGGGGTCCCGCCCACCACGGGCCCGAGGGCGAACGCGCGGTGGAAGACGTTGTTCGCCACGACGACCTCGGGGCCGTCGTCGCCAGCCAGGTCACACAGTTCCAGGGCGCACGCATATCCCGCCGGCTGTCCGTCCGGCCCGATCAGGACGGCGACCTCGGCGTCGGCATGGAGCTGCTCGCGCGGCCCGGGCGGGTAGACACCGCCCAGCCGCAACTGTGTCTCGCTGGTCAGAAAGCCCACCGACATGCCGCCGAGGAACTCCCGGTCACCGGCACCGACCTTCCAGCCGACATGGTGGGCGCCGTGGGCCAGGCTGCGTTGCCGACGCCGATGCTGCACCACGGTCGCCCGGACCAGCCGGCTGTCCACCTCGTCTTTATATCAGCGGGCTCGGACCCTAGTCTGTAGAACACACGTTCGATAATGTTTGCACCATGTCGACCCGGCCGCGCATCGTCATGCATGTCGACATGGACGCGTTCTACGCCTCGGTCGAAGTGCGGTACCGACCGGAGCTGCGCGGCCGGCCGGTCATCGTCGGCGGGTTTCCGCGGGGGGTGGTGCTGTCGGCCACGTACGAGGCCCGGGCGCTCGGCGTACGGTCGGGGATGTCCTCGCCGCAGGCCCGGCGGCTGGCCCCCCGGGCCACGTTCGTCGATCCCAACTTCGACCGCTACGCGGCGGTCTCCAAGGCCATCGCGACGGTGTTCCGCTCGGTCACCGCAGTCGTCGAGGCGGCCTCGATCGACGAGGCTTTCCTCGACCTGACCGGGTCGGTCGCCATGTTCGGTCCACCGACCCAGATCGGGGAGTACGTCCGCGCCGTGGTGGCCGATGAGCAGCAGATCACCTGCTCGGTCGGCATCGGGCCGACGAAGTTCGTGGCCAAGATGGCCTCTCGGGCGGCCAAACCGGACGGGCTGGTCGAGGTAGCGCCGGAGGGCGTCGAGGGCTTTTTGCACCCGATGCCGGTCGAGGCGATGTGGGGCGTAGGCCCACCCACGGCCGAGAAGCTGCACCGGCTCGGCCTGCAGACGGTGGGTGACCTGGCCCAGACGCCGCGGGGCACGCTGCGCCGCGCCTTCGGCCCGCACGCCGGCGCGGGGCTCGCGGAGCTCGCCTGGGGGCGTGACACGCGTCCTGTGGTCCCGCAGGTGCCAGAACGCAGCGTCGGCTCCCAGCAGACATTTGCCGCCGACAGCACCGACCCGCGGGTGATCCGGCGCGAGCTGCTGCGGATGGCCGACCGCACCGCGAGCCGGATGCGGAAGCAGCGGGTGCTCGGCCGGACGGTGTCGATCTCGATCCGCTTCGCCGACTTCACCGAGGTGAACCGCTCGGCCACGGTGCCGAGCCCGACCGACGTGACAGAGGAGATCTACCTGGCCGCCCTCGGACTGTACGAGCGGCTGGGGCTGGACCGCGCCCGGATCCGCCGGGTCGGGGTGCGGATGGAGCAGCTGGTCGACGCCTCCCGCGCGTACCGGCAGCCGCAGCTGACCGATCCGGAGTTCGGGTGGCGGGAGGCCGACCATGCGGTGGACCTCGCGGTGCAGAAGTTTGGATCAGGAGCGGTGCGCCGCGCGGTGCTGGCGCGGTTCCGCTGACATCCCGGTCGGGGTGTCGAGCCGTTCGACCACCAATGGATGAACTGTGCTTGCTGATCCTTGGTTTGGGTTTCCCCTGCGCCCCGGGCCACCTAAACTGGCTTTGTTGACCCAACAGGGGCGATGGCATGTTGCACGACACCACATCGGGGTGGGTGGCCGGATCGGTAGGATCCCAGGCCCTCCAGCGTGTGTAGTGGCGCGTATCATGACGACGGCAAGCGCACGACGAGACCCAGGTGGGGGTGTGGCCAGTGGCCCTCTCGGATGAGGAGCAGCGCCTTCTCGAGCAGATGGAGGCTGCGCTTGCGGCTGAGGACCCGAAGCTGGTCAACGCGATGCGCGGTACCGGGGTCCGCCGGGTGCACCGTCGCCGCGCCGCCATCGCCGGGGTGGGGTTCTTCGCCGGACTGGCGCTGCTGATCGCCGGGATCTCGGTCACGCCGATTCTCAGCGTGTTCGGCTTCATGATCATGGTGGCCGCCGCGGTCACCGCCATCTACTCCTGGCAGCACGTGGGCAACAGCGCCGATACCGTTCGCGGTCGGGACCGGGCCAAGACCGCCCAGGGCTCCCACCCCGTCGACGGCCAGAACTTCATGGACAAGATGGAAGAGCGGTGGCGCCGCCGCCGCGACGAGGGCTTCTGACTCCTCGCGCCTTGTAACTCCCTGACTGGAGACGAACTCGGCCGGCGGTCCACAGGTAGGCCGGCGGAGCGTGGACGGGCCTGGCGGGAGCGCGGACCTTCGTAGCCTCCTGATTGGAGACGAGCGTCTGATTGGAGACGAGCGCAGCAGACGGTCCCGCGCGGACACCCACGGAGCGTGGACGGGCCTGGCGGGAGCCCGAGCCTGCGAGGGCGGATGGCTGCGACGTGGGTCCGGGCGGGAACGTCAGTTGCCGGAGGAGCTCAGCCGTCAGCTGCGCGAGGAGCTCAGCGTTTGCGGCGGGGAAACAGCGACCGCGGGAGTACCACCGCCAGCAGTCGCCGGCCCGGGCCCATCGGTGCGGCGATGGCGTGGCGGATCTCCTGGGTGACGGCCGGTAGGTCGCTCGCCGCCTCGGTGTCGGTGAACGTACGCGCATAGCGGGCCCGCTCGACCAGGGTGGCGACGCGGCCCATTGATGCCGCCTCCTCGGTGTCGAGACGGCTCGACACCTCCTGCCCGATCGCGCGCGGTGAGCCGCTGGGCCAGGCGCCACCGTGGTCGACCACCGTGTCGCGGATCTCGGCCCAGGCACTCTCCACCTGGTCCTCGGCAGCGCCGTCGGAGCTCAGCCGCTGGCTGCGTCGACGAACCCGGATGGTTGCCGGGGCAGCCAAGATGAGCAGCAGCACGAGACCCGCTCCTGACCACAACAGGGTGCGCAGCCACCCAGCCCCGTCGGTGTCCTCGGCGGTGACCGGCGTCTCGGCCGGCGTGTCCCGCGGGTCGGTGGTGGCCGACGGCCCAGTCGACTCCGAGGCCGATGGTTCCGCGGTCGGGTCGTCGGTCGGACCGTCTGCCGGCTGCAAGGTCCACGGCGGGGCCTCGCCGGTCTGGACGCTGGGGGTCGGCTCGAAACGGACCCAGCCCCAGGTCGAGAAGTACAGCTCCGGCCAGGCGTGCATGTCCCTGATGGACACCTGCCAGGAGTCGCCGACCCGCTCGCCCGGCAAGAAGCCGACGGCGACCCGGGAAGGGATGCCGGCCACCCGGGCCATCATGGCCATCGCCGAGGCGAACTGCTCGCAGTAGCCGAGCTTGTCGTCGAGCAGGAAGTTCTCCAGAGCCTGGTAACCCATGCCGGGCAGCGGCTGGACGCTGTACTGGTAGTCGCCGTCGCGCAGGAAGCTCTGGATGGCTGCCGCCTTGGCGGCCGGCGTCTCTGCGTCGGCCTTGTCGATGACCTCCCTCGACAGCTCGATCAGACTCCGGGGCAGGTCGTCAGGAAGCTCGGTGGTGATCTCCACGTCGGCCGGAACCCCGGCACTCGACTCGGCCAGATCCTCGGCACTCGGTGTGATCTCGGCGCTGTCGACCGAGTACTCCAGCCCCGGGAGATCGTCGGGCCGGCCGTCGCCGTTGAGGACGACCAGGGACAGCGGGTCGTAGCGCCAGTCGCCGGGGGCGTCGAAGCCGCGCGGCGCGTACGGCACGGGAAGGTACTGCGAGCGGAAGTCGCGGATGTGGATGTCGGTGGTGCGGCTCTCGACCGTCCGGCCGAGGCCGGGGACTGCGCTGAGCGTGCTCCCGGAGTTGAGCTCGATGGGCACGCTGTTCCAGCCCGTCTCGTTGAGCCGGGGCAGCGACGCCATCCGCAGGTACACCCCGCCGGGTGACCGGCTCTGGTACTCGATGACCAGCCGGTCGTTGGACTGGCTCAGGTTGCGTCGCAGGTCGAGCGTGGGGTCGGTGAGCTGCAGCGGGCCACCGCTGCCTCCGGTGCCGAAGCCGAACCCGGGCAGCGAAAGCGTGGGCAGGGCCACGCCGAGCAGGATGGCGGTGACCAGGGCCGGCACGCCCAGGTACGCCGTCGCCCGCCAGACCACTGGAGTGGCCTCACCGAAGCCCTCGGCCGAGTCCCGCGCCAGCCCGCGGGTCCACCGCGCCGCGGTGTTGAGACCCTCGGCGAGCAGGATGCCCAGGTAGCCCAGGGCGATCATCAAGAAGCTGGCCACGCCCGTGTCGGCGCTCAGCCCGAGCGCCGGGACCAGGAACAGTGTGGCCGGCGGCGCCACTGCCCAGGCCGGCCGGGAGATGCCGCTGACCAGCAGGTCGGTCATGATCATGATCAGCCCGATGACCGTGACGAAGATCAGCCGGGTACCGTCGTTGGGCTCCATCGGCGACGCCTGGGTGCGCATGTGCTCGATGCCGGCGGCCCACAGCTCGGCGTACTGCGCGTACCACGGAGCGCCGCTGCTCGGGCTGACCAGGCCGAGGCCGAGCGAGCACAGCAGCCAGAGGAGGACCTGCGTCGCGAGCACGGTGCTGCCGCCCATCCGGAGCCGGCGGAGCACGATGCTGGTGCCGCCGATCAGGCCGATCAGTAGCCAGCCGAGGATGAGGTAGCTGCCGTCGCTGGTCAAGGGACGCAGGGTGATGCTGGCCAGGGCGACCGAGATCATCACCGCGACGCCACTGCGGTCGCTGGCTCTCATGACGCCACCGCCGTCAGCTGCTCCAGGGACGACCACGCCTCGGCGACGCTGGTCCCTCGACTGACCTCGATCACCCGCCACTGGTTGTCGCGCAGGATCTGTCCGGCGATCGCGTGTTGGGCCCGCTGCTGGTCGCTGCCCGGCTGGTCGGCGAAGGAGTCCACGTCCAGGAGCACGGCGAGCCCTTGCGCCCGGTTCCGGCGCACCCGGAGCAGCGTGTTGGCGTCCTCGGCCGTCATCCGGCCCATGATTGCGACCGCCAGCTGACCGGGCCGATCGATGGTGGCCGACTCCACGGCGTACTGCATCGTCGTGGTCGTGCGTGCCTTGAGGTCGGTCAACCGGTTGATCACCAGCTCGGCCGAGGCGGAGCTGTGCTGCCCCATGGTGCCGCTGATGTGCAGCGGCCCGTCGGCCTCGTAGATCTCGATGCCGAACCCGTCGTCCAGGAAGTGGATGGCGATCGACGCAGCCGCCGAGATGGCCCACTCCAGTGAGCTCTGCATGCCTCGGCCGGCATGAGCATTCGCCCGGGAGTCGAGCACGACGCTGGCGCTCGGATCCCAGGCCTGCTCCTCGCGCCGCACCATCAGGTCACCCCACCGGGCGGTCGAGCGCCAGTGGATCCGGCGTACGTCGTCCCCCTGCCGGTACTCGCGGACGAGGGCATCGTCCTGACCGACGACGCCGATCCGGTGCGGTCGAGCCTCACCGGTGCTCCCGCCGCCGCCGATCGTGCGGATGGCCGGCAGGGGCACGACGTGCGGGGTCACCATCACCTCGGTGGTGGCCACGAACTGGCGGTCCAGCTGTACCAAGCCGAACGGGTCGGTCGTGCGAACGGTCAGCGGCCCGGTGGCGAAGCGGCCCCGGACCCGACCTAGCAGCGGGTACTCCACCACGCGGCGCCAGCGCACGTCCGCCCGGTCGACGAGGAAACGGGGTCGGCTGCCCAGCTCGCGCGGAACCGCATCCTCCAGGAGGAGGATGCCGGCCGGCAGTCGCCCCTCCTGACCCAGGACGATCTGGCCCTTCATCGGGGACCCGAGCGGCACCTGCGCAGGCTCCACCGAGCGCTCGCAGGACATCCGCAGTCGAGCCCGGGCGACCAGGATCGCCGCAATCACCGGCAGTGCGGCGAGCAGCAGGCCGATCCGCATCACGTCCCGTTGCCCGGCCGCCATCGCGATGAGCACGACGACGAGCCCCGCGAGCAGGAACGTCCGACCGCGCACCGTGAGCAGGCGCCATGCGCGGGTCATCGGCTACCTCCGGTCGGGAACATGCACCGATGAGACGGCGTGCCCGATCACATCGCTCACCGTTCGACGGGCGAGCTGCGCGTCGGTGGAGGGCAGGACGCGGTGGGCCAGCACCGACACCGCGAGGGCCGCGACGTCATCGGGGTTCACGTAGTCGCGGCCGGACAGGGCGGCGAACGCGCGGCTGGCCCGCAACAGCTGCAGCGTGGCCCGCGGTGAGGCACCGAGCCGCAGGTCCCGCGAGTGCCGGGTGGCGTTGACCACCTGGACCAGGTAGTGCTTGACCGCCGGGCTGATGTAGACGGTCTTGACCGCCTCGATCAGCCCGCGGATCGTGCGCCCGTCAGTCACCGGCTGCAGCGCGGCCAGCGGGTCGTAGGAGCCGTGGGACTCCAGCATGTCCAGCTCGGCGTTCGGGGTGGGATAGCCCATCTCGATCCGGGCCATGAACCGGTCGCGCTGCGCCTCGGGCAGCGGGTAGGTGCCCTCCATCTCGATCGGGTTCTGCGTCGCGACCACCATGAACGGGGTCTCGAGCACGTACGTCGTCCCGTCGACACTGACCTGGCGCTCCTCCATGGACTCCAGCAGGGCGGACTGGGTCTTCGGCGAGGCCCGGTTGATCTCGTCCCCGACCACGATGTTGGCGAAGATCCCGCCCGGCTTGAACTCGAAGTCGCGGGTCTCGGCGTTGAACACCGACACCCCCGTGATGTCGGACGGGAGCAGGTCGGGGGTGAACTGGATCCGGCGCACCGCACAGGCGATGGAACGGCCCAGGGCCTTGGCCAGCATCGTCTTCCCGACCCCCGGCACGTCCTCGATCAGCAGGTGACCTTCGGCCAGCAGGACGACCAGGGCGAGGTCGACCGAGCTCCGCTTGCCCTCGATCACGTTCTCGATGGCCGACCGCACCCGGCCCGTCACCTGGACTACGTCGCCGAGGGAGTACTCGGTGACAGCGTCGCGACCGGGGTCGGCCTTCTTGTCGTAGCTGATGCTCACTGCCCCTCCGCGCTCGCCCGCTCGGCCCGCATGTGCGTCGATACGCCCTAACCCTATGCGGTCGCTTCGGAGCCAACAGTTCGTGGAGAACACGCCCAGAGAACCGAAATTGACCAGTTCGACAGCCATGTGGAGGGAAGTGGAGTACAGTGGCGCGAAGTGGAGAACAGCGGATCTTTAGTGGGGCGAAGGAGGGTGGCCTGTGTTTCTCGGCACCCACACTCCGAAGCTCGACGAAAAGGGCCGTCTGATCCTTCCGGCGAAGTACCGCGACGAGCTCAGCGAGGGCCTGGTGATCACCCGTTTCCAGGAGCGATGCCTGGCCATCTGGCCACGAGCTGTGTTCGTCGAGGTGGCCCAAACCGTGAGGAGTGCCTCCTCCAGCCAGCAGCACGTCCGCGACTACCAGCGCATGCTCGCCTCTGGGGCCTCGGACGAGACGCCGGACAAGCAGGGCCGGGTGACCATCCCGCCGCACCTGCGGGCGTACGCGGGCCTGGAGAAGGACTGCGTCGTGGTGGGGGCCATCAACCGGGTCGAGGTCTGGGACGCCGCCGCGTGGGAGCAGTACTCCGCTGAGAAGGAATCGGCGTTCGCCGAGCTGAACGACACCGTGTTCCCGGGAATCTAGGAAAACGGACCGCTTGGAACGACACGGGGCAACGCGTGTCGAGAGGCTTCAACCCGTAGGTCTGCTCCCTGACACACCTTCCCCGGTGCCAGGTAGGACTCCCCAAGATCTCGGGTTGAAACCCCTCGACACGGGCTGCGACACCCCACCGCGAAGGGTCGAGAACTACATGTCGGTACGCGTACTTCCCCACGCGTCTGCGTCCTTGGCAAGGGGGGCGACCCCCTTGGACCCCCGCGGCGCGCGCAACAACACACGGGAGCGCGCCCGAGCGGGCCGAGCCCGTCGCATCCGCGACGACGCCCGCGACGGGCTGGCCGCGGCCGCCGTGTCCCTGGGCGGCAGTCTCACGATCACTCTCACCCTCGGCCTGCTGCTCCGGTGGCTGGGATGAGCCAGCCACCCCATCACCTCCCGGTGATGCTCGCCGAGATCGTGGACCTGCTCGCTCCGGCCCTGGCCGGGCACGAGCCCGTCCTGGTCGACGGCACGCTCGGGCTGGGCGGCCATGCCGAAGCCCTGCTCCGGGCCTGCCCGGACGCCCGCCTGGTCGGGCTGGACCGGGATCCCCAGGCGCTGGCTCTCGCGGGCGAGCGGCTGGCCCCGTTCGGTGACCGGGTCACCCTGGCCGAGGCGGTGTACGACGAGCTGCCGGAGGTGCTGGATCGGCTGGGCCGGCCGCGGGTGCAGGGCGTCCTGCTCGACCTCGGCCTCTCCTCGCTGCAGATCGACGACCCCGAGCGCGGCTTCGCGTACGCGTACGACGCCCCACTGGACATGCGGATGGGCCGACAGGAGCTGACCGCCGCCCAGGTCGTCAACACCTACGCCAAGGCGGACCTGGCCCGGATCCTGCGGACCTACGGCGAGGAGCGCTTCGCCGACCGGATCGCCGGGCGGATCGTGGCTGAGCGGGCGCGAGAGCCGTTCACGACCTCCGGCCGGCTGGTGCGGCTGCTGCAGGACGCGGTGCCGATGAGGTCGCAGCGCAGCGGCGGTCACCCGGCGAAGAGAACCTTCCAGGCGCTCCGGATCGAGGTGAACGGCGAGCTGGCGGCTCTGGAGTCGCTGCTGCCCGACGCGGTCGCCGCGCTGGCCGTGGGCGGCCGGATCGCCGTGCTGGCCTACCACTCGCTGGAGGACCGGCTGGTCAAGCAGGTGCTCACCGCCGGAGCGCGCGAGACGGCGCCGCCGGGGCTGCCCGTGGTGCC
>DASQUF010000120.1:0-2678 GCA_035641435.1 Propionibacteriaceae bacterium
GAGCCGCTGTCGTGCCGACTCGGGTTTGCACTCTCCCTATCGCATGCTGGCCGGCGACAAACAGGGAAGAAGGGAGAGTGCACGATCGCCATCGAGTCGTGTCGGCGGCGGCTGTCTCACATCTTGACAGTCATACGCGGAAATGACGCACGCGATTCCCGCTCGGTGCTTGAAGCGCGTCAGCTCGATGCCCTCGGAGTGGGGACGGTCCGTGGCGAGTCGCAGGTGGGCCATTCGTCTGCCAGAAGCGCGTAGCGGCTCGTGTCGAGCCAGTGGCCGGACCGGTGCAGCGATCCGCGGACCGCATGTTCCTCACGGCGCATGCCGGACCGCTCGATGAGGCGAACCGGCGCAGTGTTGTCAGCGAAGCAGTTGGCGACCACCCGACGAACTCCGAGCGTCGTGAAGCAGTGGTCGATGAGTGCGCCGGCGGCCTCGGTGGCGTAGCCGCGGCCGGTGTGTTCGGGGTCAAGGGTCCTCCGACCTCTGCCTGGAGCGCGTGCGCCTGGTTGCGTACCTCGGCCTGTGGTGAGCCATTCGGCGACGTCGGGCAGGCGGCGGTATTGCCAGGTCGCATCGGCGTCGCCCGGAGTGGCTGAGCGGAGGGTCAGCCGTTGAGTGGTCAGCGGCTGCGCCAGTGCAGCAGTAGATCTGCCCTCCTCGGGCACATCGGTGGCCTTCAACATGGTCACCGCGGCGCCGATGTCGCGAAGCTGCGCGAGGAGGCCGTGGAGTTGCGATTGGTCGATGGGGGCGGTCCGGATGCTGGTCGTGCCGTCGCTGTTGTGGTGGAGGTCGGCAGCGCCGAGCCAGGTCGCCCAGTGGTGGTCGAGGTGTCCGCGGACCTGGATTTCGTAGGTCTCGGCTTCGGTGGTCATGACGTCCTCTGGTGGCTGTTGCGTCGGATGGTCCATTCGGCGATGAGAAGATTGATGGCCCAGCCTGCGCCCTTCTCGAGGTCGCCGGCGAGCACGCTGTTGCCGAAGATGGTTTCTCCGAATCCTTCGGTGAAGATCTGGGTGCCGGCGCCGAGGCCGATGGCGTAGGCGCGCATCATCCAGGCGCGGTGGCTGCGGATGTCGCGGCGTCGGACGGCCGTGAAGCCGCGAACGAGGCTGACGGTCATGGCGGTGACGAAGACGAGCCGGAAGCCGTAGAGCAGGTGGCCGCTGCCGGGCTGTGGGTCGTAGAACAGGGTGAGCCAGAGAGCGGAGCCGGTGACGACCAGGCCAGCGACGACCAGCACTCGGCCCGACCGGCGGTACCAGGTGCGGTGCTTGCGCCGGAAGCGGGGCAGGAACTGGAGCACCCCCAGGAGCGCAAAGACCGCGGAGCCGACGATGTGCAAGACCAGCGCCACCGGAAAGGCTTCGAAGCGGGAGTCGGCTGGGATAAGGTCAGGGCCTCCGGCGAGCTGGATGAGGCGCAGCGTCCCCGCGGTCAGCGGGATGGCGCTGAGCAGCAAGAGCCCGGTTGCGAGCTTCCAGCTGCTCCGAGTGCCCGGCCTTGGACGGGCCGGGCGCTCGGCGACCTGCTCGGTGGTCATCAGGCCACTGCCGGCTCGGCGGCGACAGCCATCGCCACGGTGTCGGTCTGAGCGTTGCGGCGCAGCGACAGTCCCAGCCCGAGGAGCGCGATTCCGGTCGGGACCGCGAACGGCCGGTTGAACGACTCGGGCAGGACGGCCAGGGCGAGCGCGGAGGTGGTGGCGACCGCGAGCAGGGCGGCGGCCCAGCGGGCGAGGGTGCCGGTGCGGAACAGGGCGATGCCGAACAGGAGGCCGCCGAGAGCGTAGCCAACTCCGGAGAGCAGGAACAGTTCGTGCACGTGCCCGATTTCGCCGGACGCGGCACCGCCGACGGCCTCGTCGAGGACCTTCTGGACGTAGCCCGGGTCGCTCTCGGCGACCTTCGGGAGCACGTAGCCGACGATGCACTCGATGGCGAAGAGCGCGAAGTAGCCGACCATCAGAAAGAGGTAGCCGACGAGGCCGAGGACGCCGACGCGGCGGTGCTGGTTCAGGTACATGCCGGTGAAGCCGACGAGTGCCAGGACGGCCATGACGGCCTTGGCGGTCTCGCGCAGCGCCATCTCGGTCGTGACGATGTGGTCGACGTCGGCGGGCGGGTGGTTGATCTGGACGCCGATGAAGATGGCCCCGGCGGCAGCGGCGCAGAGGCCGGCCGCTGCGGTGAGCTTGCTGGTGGTGAGGTTCATGTCGGGCTCCTTGTCGGGTTCGACCGGGGGTTCCGGCCATGTCCCTGAAGGTAGGAACCGACGTGGTGAGGTCACATCACACGATGATGTGACTGACGTGGTGATTGCCCCTGGCGGTCAAAGGAGTCCGAGCTCGGTCGCACGGGTGACGGCCGCGCGGCGGGTCTTCACGTCGAGCTTGGTGAAGATGCGCTTGGTGTGGGTGCGCAGGGTGTTGAGCGAGATGAACAGGTGCTGGGCGATTTCTGGTCCGGTGAGGTCGCTCGTGAGGAGGCGGAGGACTTCCAGCTCCCGTTCGCTCAGGGCCTCAGCGCCGGCCCGACGCGGCACTGTGGCCAGCTGAGGCCGGCTGAGTTGGCCGAGCAGTTCCTCGGCGGCCGAATGGGCGACGGCGTCAGTGCGGGCCAGAGTCGCTTGCCTCACTTCGCCTTAGCTTCGTCGACACGCCGGAGCCAGACAGC
>DASQUF010000121.1:0-2040 GCA_035641435.1 Propionibacteriaceae bacterium
GAAATCGGAGCCTCGGGGTGGCTGGAACGGGGTCGTGTGCTCTCTCGCGTCGGGAACCAGGTCGAACGCCTCCATGGCGGCGAGCACGGCACCAGCACCGCCGACCGTCCCCATCGCCTGCAGGAACGATCGCCTGGTCAGCCGACCTTGGCCGCCCTGCTGGTCAACCGCCACGGGGACCACCTCGTCTCTGCCGCATCCCGTTCCGCCTGCCTCCTGACCCGGTCACCGAAGCTGCGACTCGGGGTGAACAGCGACTCCTCACGACTCCAGGTAGACGGTGCCGTTCTCGACGACGACCCGGAGTCGGTCGAGGGCACGCGGGGGCGGACCGCTGACGACCGTCCCGTCCGAGTCGTAGGTGCCGCGATGGCAGGGGCACCGGAACTGCCTGCTGCTGAGCTGCCACGCCACGGTGCAGCGGGCGTGCGTGCAGGTCGCGGACAGCACCCGGATCGAGTCCCCGCTCCGGATCAAGTAGGCCGGCTCCCCCGCTGCTTCGGACACGTCCAGCGCCTCACCGTCCGGCACCGCCGCGAAGGCGGCTAGCTCCCGACGCGACTCCGGCGTCATCAGTTCCGTCGAACGCGGGAGTTCGCCATTGCCCGCGGGGCGATCCGATCCGGGGCTTCCACCGCAGCCAACGGTTCCCAGTGCAGCGACACTGAGCCCGGCGGTGAGTCTGAGGGCGTCACGTCGCGTCATGTCACTCATGCGTCACCTCGGCTTCGGGTCGGTCCGGCTCGGCTACGCCGGGCCCTATACGCCTCGGATAAGGACGCGGTTCCGTCACCAACTGAATCGCTCCAGGTGCACCAGCGACGCCGGCACGCCGACCCGGTGAAGCGACCGATGCACGAGAAGGGCCCATTGCGGCGGTCCGCAGACGAAGACGTCACGCCGGACGACGTCCGGCACGAGCCGGCGCAGGACATCGTCGTCTGACAGTCCGCGTGCCTGCGGCAGGTCGGGCAGCCAACTGCCGGGAGAGCGCCGTGGCCCGACGAGAAGGTGCACGGTGAGTGCGCGGTCTTGGGCGAGGGCGGCGAACTCGGCGCCGAACAACGCCTCGTCCGGTCTGCGGGCCCGGTGCAGCAGGATCACGCCGCCGCAGTCGTTGACCGACTCGGCAATGGCCCGCAGCGGCGTGATGCCGACGCCCGCACCCACCAGCAGCACGCCGTCGCCCCGGCTCGCCTCGGCCGTGAAAACGCCGTAGGGTCCCTCCGCAGCAATCCGCGTTCCCGGCCGGGTGTCCTCGATCAGCCGCCGAGTGCCGGTGCCGGCTGCCTGGACCGTGATGCGCACGCCGTCACCGCGGGGTGCTGCCGAGAGTGAGAACGGGTGTGGCCGCCACCACTGGCTGCGCGTGAGGATGCGCCAGACGAAGAACTGGCCGGGCCTGGCGGGCAAGGCATCCAGCCGTCGGCCCCGGACCAGGAGAGACGCGACGTCGTTCGTTTCGCGGTGGATGGACGCGACGCGCAGGCGGTGACGCACCGCCCGCACGATCGGCAGCACCCAGCGGAACCCGACGAAGGTGGCGGCTGCCATGCAGTACGCGCCGAGCCAGATCGGGCGTGCGGCCGGTATGGCCAGGAACGTGCTGCCCGAGCTGAGCTGGTGCGGCACTGTCAGCGCGACCGCGGCGTACGCGGACAGGTGCACCCAGTACCAGGCCTCGTACGGCAACCGGCTGCGCACCGGCCGCAGAGACAGCACCCCGATCAGGCCGATCAGTGTCCCGGCGACCACGGCGAGCGTCACTCCCGGGCGGGTGGCCATCATCGTCAGCAGTGTCCGCCAGAGCGAGGGCTCTCCGAACGACCGCTGGTTGGCGGCGACCACGAGCGTCACGTGCAGCGCCACGAGCGTCACCAGGATGGCGCCGTTGCGTCTATGCCAGCCCAGCAGCCCATCCAGGCCGACCCACCGTTCCAGCGCGGGTAGCCGCGCGGCCAGGAGCAGTTGTCCGATCAGGCTGAGCCCGGCGAGCAGGCCGGCCAGCCGGCCGAGGGACAGGGCGAGCGCCGAGCCGCC
>DASQUF010000122.1:0-3922 GCA_035641435.1 Propionibacteriaceae bacterium
CCGAGAGCTGGCCCGGGCCGAGCGCCAGTACGCCGAGAAGGGCCGGGCGAACAGCTCACTGGTGCCCTTCGGGTGGGGGGACGGCGGTGGCGGGCCGACCCGCGAGATGCTGGCCGCGGCCTACCGGGCCCGGTCGTTGGAGGGCTCGCCGCAGGTTGAGATCGGCCGTCCGGCGGAGTTCTTCCGGGCCGCCGAGGCCGAGTACGCTTCTCCGCCGGAGTGGAGCGGAGAGCTCTACCTGGAGTTCCATCGCGGAACGTACACCTCACAGGCGCGGACCAAGCGGGGCAACCGGCGCAGCGAGCACTGGCTGCGCGAAGCCGAACTTTGGGCGACGGCCGCGTCCGTGATGCGGGGCGACGCCTATCCGTACGAGGTGCTCGAGCGTTGTTGGCACACCGTCCTGCTGCAGCAGTTTCACGACATCCTGCCCGGATCGTCCATCACCTGGGTGTACCGCGACGCGGAGCGCGGCTACGCCGAGGTCGAGCGGGCGCTGGAGGCGGTCATCACCCAGGCGTTGGCCTCCCTGGCTGGGGCCGGCTCAACTCGGGTGACCTTCAACGCTCGCCCGTACGCGGCGGCCGACGTCCCGGCGCTGGGTGCCGGGGTCGGCGCCCCGGCCACCGGGGCCGCAGTAGCGGACTCGCCCGACGGCATCGTGCTGGAGAACGACCGGATGCGGGTACTCGTCGACGATCGGGGTCTGCTGACCTCGGTCTTCGATCGTGCCGCCGATCGCGAGGTGCTGCCCACCGGGGCGGCGGCGAACCTGCTACAGCTGCACCGGGACACGCCGGCGCAGTGGGATGCCTGGGACCTCGACGACCACTACCGGCGATCAACGGTCGACCTGACCGAGGCCGACGTTCTCGAGATCGTCGAGAAGGGTCCCGAGCGGGTCGCGGTGCGAGTGGTCCGGCGCTTCGGCGACTCCGCGGTGGAGCAGGTGATCAGCTTGGTGGGTGGGTCGAAGGCCGTTGACATCGAGACCAAGGTCGACTGGCACGAGCGCCAGCGTCTGCTCAAGCTCGCCTTTCCGCTCGACGTCCACGCCGACCGGGCGGCGTCGGAGATCCAGTTCGGCCATATCTATCGAGCCATCCACACCAATACGTCGTGGGACAGCGCGCGCTTCGAGACCTGCGCCCACCGCTGGGTACACGTGGGTGAGGCGGGCTACGGCGTGGCGGTGGCCAACGATGCGACGTACGGGCACGACATCTCCCGCTCCAGCCGGACGGGGCGCGTCGCCACAGTCGTGCGGCTTTCGCTGCTGCGCGCGCCGCTGTTCCCGGACCCCGAGGCCGACCAGGGCGAGCACACCATGCGTTGCTCCCTGCTGGTCGGAGCGAGCGTCGCCGACGCGGTCCGCGACGGCTACCGGCTGAACCTGCCGCTGCGGGAGATCGAGGGCGCCGGGCCCGTCCAGCCGCTGCTGACCATGAACAATGCAGCGATCGTGGTCGAGGCCGTGAAGCTGGCCGAGGACCGCAGCGGCGACGTGGTGGTCCGGCTCTACGAGGCTCACGGCGGCCGGGCGCGCGGCACTCTGCGGACCGCGTTCGCGGTGAGGACGGTCACCGAGACGGACCTGCTGGAGCGGCCGCTCGTGGATGCCGGCGCGCTCCGGACGGAAGCGGACGACGTACGGGACGGCATCGGCGTCGAGCTGCGGCCCTTCCAGATCGTCACCCTGCGGCTGTCCCGGAGTGCCGCCGCAGTCGGGTGAGTACGACGGCCGACGCGATCAGTACCCAGCCCGCGGCCACCAGCCCGACGGCGACCCGAAGGCGCTCTCCAGGATCCGGTAGAGCGCCCACGGCCAGATGCTGGCCACCAGGAGGCAGCCCACCACGGCAGGCCGCAGCCGACCATCAGCACGCCGACGAGAGCGAACCCGCCCGCGATCGCGTACCCCGTCGCATCGGAGCTGGTCAGGTCCAGCTCGTCCTCGACGAACACCTGCGCGAAGATCATCGCCACCACCCAGCCGGGGCGTAGAACGCCGCGGACCGGATCGTGACCCCGCCGATCAGCGCGGCGACGGCGACCTCGCCGGAGGAGATTAGGACCTCCCGTTCGTCGTCGAGAATGGTGAAGCAGACGAAGCCGGCGGCGACACAGGCGAGCGCGAGCAACGCTGGCCAGGCCTCGGCGGGTCCGGACCCCGAGGAGCAGGGCACTGCCGACATAACCAAGGACCTCAAGTACGCCGGTGGTCGGTTGCCGAGCGGCCGGGGCCGCTGGCTCGGTCGGCCCGCCGCGGTCCTGTTCCGCCGCGTGCCACAGCCGGTCCGCCTGTTCCGTCCGGACGGACACCATGGCGGAGTACCTGAAGAGGTACCCGCAGGGATGAGCGGGTCAACGAACGTACTGCGCGACTACGATCTGCCTTGTGACCAGCACATCCGCCGAGGCGCAGCACTTGCGCGACCTCGCGCGGCTGCGCCGGGTCCGCGACCGGATCGACCGGGATTACGCCCAGCCGCTGGACGTCGAGGCGCTCGCCCGCGGGGCCAACATGTCGGCCGGGCATCTCAGCCGCCAGTTCCGCCTGGCGTATGGGGAGTCGCCGTACGGCTACCTGATGACCCGGCGTATCGAGCGCGCGATGGCGATGCTGCGTCGGGGCGACCTGAGCGTCACCGAGATCTGTTTCGCGGTCGGTTGCGCGTCGCTCGGCACCTTCAGTAGCCGCTTCACCGAGCTGGTCGGTGTGCCGCCAAGCGTCTACCGGCGGGAGGCGACACGGGTGACCGCGGGGATGCCATCGTGTGTGGCGAAACAGGTGACCCGACCGATCAGGAATCGAGAAGCGCCGGCGAAGGAGCCGCAGCTAGCGTGACCGCCATGGACATCAGCATTCACTACACCTTCCTCCCGCACGACGACCCGGACGCCGCCCTGGCCTTCTATCGCGACACCCTCGGCTTCGAGGTCCGCAACGACGTCGGGTACGCGGGGATGCGCTGGATCACCGTCGGCCCGCCCGGCCAGCCCGATACGTCCATCGTCCTGCACCCGCCGGGCGCCGATCCGGGCATCACCGACGAGGAACGCCGCACCATCGCCGAGATGATGGCCAAGGGCACCTACGCCGGCATCGTCCTGGGGACCAAGGACCTCGACGGCACCTTCGAGCGGCTGCAAGCCAGCGACGCCGAGGTCATCCAGGAGCCGACCGAGCAGCCGTACGGCGTGCGCGACTGCGCCTTCCGCGATCCCGCGGGCAACCTGATCCGCATCAGCCAGCTGGACTGAGCGAGCCGCAACCGCTGCCGAGCTCGAACCCAGCTTGGACCACCCTCGTGGTCTTCCCTGGTCATGCTTGCTGACTTGCTCCGCGCTGCTGACGATGACCTCGGGCCCGGCCGGCGACGACGAACCGCCGGGCGGCGATCCGCGGATCGAGGAGGCCATGGTGAAGAGCCCCGACTGGGTCCGGCATATTCTCGGCCGGCGGCTGGAGGCGGACCCAGGCACCCGACTCGCGTACAGCAGCGCCACCTCTCACCTGCTGTCCGCGATCGTGGCCACCGCCACCGGCCAGTCAACCCTCGGCTACGCCCGCGCCAAGCTGTTCGAAAACTGGGAATCCGTACCGCCGGAGCCTTCGAACCGATGTTGAGCGGCGCCGTCGACGAAGCAACGATCGCCGCCTACGAACGGGCGAGGGTGTAAGCGGCGCCGTAGTGGTCGGGCAGATGTCTAGACGCCACCGGCGGCTTGCACCTCGTACGCTCAAGACGTGCCGGTCCAGCGCATGGACCAGGTGGGGATCATCGTCGAGCTGGCGCAGGAACTCGACTGAGCCGGGCTAGCCAGGAGTCACTTCGGCGGATCAGTCGGCAAGGGCTGCGTCTGAGCGGGAATGGCGTCAGCACTGGCAAGCTGCGAGCTCGCGGCCGTTGGCGGGCGT
>DASQUF010000123.1:0-11354 GCA_035641435.1 Propionibacteriaceae bacterium
CAGGTCGCACCAGTGCGAGCCGATGTCGCCGAACGCCCGCGAGGGCCCGCCGGCCTTGGGATCGACCCGCCAGCTGGTCGACCGGGGGTCGAGCAGCCAGTCCTGCAGGTAGTGGCCGTGCACCAGGTTGACCGCGCCGAAGCCCGCCTCGTCGTGGATCCGGGCCCGCATCTCCCGGGCCATCGGGTGGAAGCGGTACGCGAAGGGGATGGTATTGACCAGTCCGGTCCGCTCGGCCACGGCGTACGCATGCTCGGCGTCGGCCAACCCCACCCCGAGGGGCTTTTCGCAGAGCACGTGTTTGCCTGCCTCCAGCAGAGCCACGGCGTAGGGCACATGGGAGGCGTTGGGCGTACAGATGTGGACGATCTCGGCGTCGCTCGCGATGACCTCGTCGAGGTCCGCGTACGGCTGCTCGACCCGCCACTCCTCGGCCACCTGGCGGGACCTCTCCGGGGTGGAGGCCATCACCCCGACCACCGTGGCCCCGGCCAGGATGGCGGCCCGCCGGTGCACCTCGCCGATCATCCCGGCGCCCAGGATGGCTACGCGCTGCGACGCTGAAGATCCCATGAAGGTCAGCGTAGAGCGCGCGACCGGGCGAGTCGCGAGGGGCGAGAATGACCCGGGTGACGGCGGCGCGGATCTTGTTGATCGAGGACAGCGACGCCATCCGGCTCCCCGTAGTGACCGCCCTGACCGCACACGGGTTCGCCGTCGAGGCGGCGGCCGACGGGGCCGACCTGGAGCGGCGGCTGGGGACGTTCGCGCCGGACCTCGTGGTGCTCGACGTGATGCTGCCCGGGCGGGACGGGTTCGCGCTGCTCGGCGTGGTGCGCCGGGCCAGCACGGCCGCGGTGCTGATGCTGACCGCCCGGGACACGCTGGCCGACCGGCTGCAAGGACTGACCGCCGGAGCGGACGACTACCTGGTCAAGCCGTTCGCCATGGCCGAGCTCGTCGCCCGGGTGCACGCGGTGCTGCGCCGCACCCGGCCGGGTGGGGTCACGGTCGCGGTCGGCGACCTGGTGATCAACGACGACGCCACAAGCGTCCGCCGGGACGGGGAGCCGCTGGAGCTGACCGACACCGAGCGGCGGCTGCTCAGCTACCTGGCGACGCACCGGGAGCGGGTGGTCAGCAAAACCCAGATCCTGACTGCGATCTGGGGCTACGACGGGTTCGACGAGAACGTGGTCGAGGTGCACATCTCGGCGCTGCGGCGCAAGCTCGAGGCCGGCGGTCGCGCCCGGCTGGTGCACACCGTACGCGGGCGCGGGTACCGGCTGAGCGCCGCGCCGTGAGCACCCTCGATTCGCGGCAAGGGCGGACGACCCCCCTTGCACGCCCCGCGAGAGACAGCGGGCAGCTGAACACCGTCTCGCTCCGGCGGCGGGTGACCACGGCGGTCATCGGGGTGCTGGCCGGAATGCTGGTCCTGACCAGCGTGGTGGTGAACGCGGTCTTCGTCGCCCAGTCCAACCGCAGCCTGGATACCCTGCTGACCAGCCGGGCCCAGCTGGCCCGCCAGCTCGCCCGGGCCGGGGCGGGCGGCCAGCAGATCGTCAACCGGACCGAGGCCGACGGCATACGCGCGTACCTGGTGCTTCGGAACGGCAACGCGTTCGGCACCCCGGCGCCGAGCGGGGCCGGGATCAAGAGCACCACGGTGGTGCTGAAAGCGCCGAACCGGGTGGACGGCGCGCAGCTGACCCTGACGGTCGACACCGCCATGGTCAGCGGGGCACGGCAGCGGCTGCGCCGAATCCTCTTCCTGGTCAGCCTGGGGGCGCTGGTGATCAGCGCCCTACTGGTGGCCGCGGCGGTCCGGCTGGCGCTGCGGCCGCTCGACTCGATGGCCGCTCTGGCCAAGACCATCACCGAGGGCAACCGCGGACGGCGGCTGTCGCCGACCCGGACCGACACCGAGATCGGGCAGACGGCGCAGGCGTTCGACGAGATGCTCGACGAGCTCGAGGGGGCCGAGACGCGGGCCGGGCAGGCCGAGGAGCGGACGCGGGCGTTCCTGGCCGACGCGGCGCACGAGCTGCGGACGCCGATCACCGGGGTGCAGGCCGCCGCCGAGACCCTGCTGCACCACGGGGATGCGCTGCCCGCCGCCGACCGGGAGCACCTGCAGGCGCTGCTGGTCCGCGAGGCCCAGCGGGCCGGCACCCTCATCTCGGACCTGCTCGCGGCCGCCCGGCTGGACGCGGGCGTCGAGCTTCACCGGGCGCCGGTGTCGCTGGGGCATCTGGCGGGACACGAGCTGGACCGGATCCGGCTGCTGCATCAGCAGGCGCGCGTGACCACCGGCGGTGGGCCGGATGTGGTGGTGACCGCCGACGCCGACAAGGTCCGCGGCATCCTGCGCAACATCATGGACAACGCGGTCCGGGCGGCCGGACCCCAGGGACGGATCCACCTCAACCTCGACGCCGCCGCCGGGTTCGCGATGCTCGATCTCTGGGACTCCGGCCCGGGCGTGCCGCCGAGCGACCGGGAGCGGATCTTCGAGCGGCTGGTCCGGCTCGACCACACCCGCAGCGCCGACGCCGGCGGCTCCGGGCTCGGGCTGGCCATCGCCCGCGGCTACGCCCTGGCCCACGGCGGCGACCTGGTCTGCCTCGACCCTGGCGGTCCCGGCGCCCTCTTCCGGATGACGCTCCCCCTCGATTCGCCGGCGCCCTCTTCGGAATGACGCTGCCCCTCGACTCGGCGACCCCCGCGTACGCCCTCCCCTGGCTCGCCAGCACGCCCCTGAGACGCCCCCGCCCGCCTGCAGTTTCGCACGTACACCCGGGAAACCGGCACTGTGCCCGCGAAACTTCATAGGTGAGGTGACAGTTTCGCGGGTATACCCGGGAAACTGCCGGGCGGCCGGAGGCCGCAGATGCGGACCGGGGCTACTCCATCAGGTGCGGCTGCAGGCGGATCTCGGTCGGGCAGCCGTGGTCACCGAAGCCGACCACGAACCGAACGGCCGCCGCCACATCCTCCGGTCGGAGCAGGCGCTCGGGGTGTTCCTGCCCGACCGGCGACCACAGCGCCGGGCCGGCAGCGACCAGCCCGGGCGCGATCACGCAGACCTTGACCCGGTACCGGCGTACGTCGGCGTAGGTCGCGTGGGCCAGCGCAGCAATGGCGTGCTTGCTGGACACGTACGCCGCGTTGTTCGGGTAGATGGCGTGGCCGCCACCGGACCCGAGGTAGATCAGTGCCGAGGGCGCCGCGTCGACCAGCGCCGGCAGCACCAGCGGCGTGAACTCCATCGGTGCTGTCACGTTGACCTCCGCGAGCTCGCGCCAGCGCGCGGAGTCGGCCTCCTGAGCCGGCGCCCAGTCGAACAGACCGGGCGTCCAGACCACGACCTTGACCGGTCCGCCGGCGCAAAGGGCGGCGACGCCGTCCGCCAGCTCGGCGGAGCGGGTCACGTCCACCGCCCGGGTCTCGACCTCCAGCTCCGGCCGGGCAGCCCGGCAGGCCGCGGCCGCTCCGGCCAGCCGGTCCGGGTCCCGGCCCCAGAGCACCAGCCGGTTGACTTCCGACACCAACGATGTCGCGATCGCCGTGCCGATCTCGCTGGTGGCACCGACAACCAGGCCTTGTCCGCTCGTCACTGCGGCAACCTAGCGCGGGCGGCCACGGGTCGTTTCGTCGCCGCATCCGTCGGGCACGTCGCAGCCGAACCCCGGTTGGCCAGCCGGAAGCAGTGTGCTTACGGTGTAAATGTGATCCTCGCCAGCAGGCGGGGCTATCCAAGACGAAGGAGATGAAGAGTCATGGCTGAGGTACAGAAGTCCGTCGACGTCGACGTCCCGGTCAGCACGGCCTACAACCAGTGGACCCAGTTCGAGTCGTTCCCGCAGTTCATGGACGGGGTGGAGTCGATCACTCAGGCGACCGACGCGCACACCCACTGGAAGGTCAAGGTCGGGGGCGTGGAGCGGGAGTTCGACACCGAGATCGTCGAGCAGACCCCCGACCAGGTCATCGCGTGGCGCAGCATCGCCGGCGACACCGGCGGGCACAGCGGCCGGGTCACCTTCGAGCCGCTGGGCGCCAGCTCGACCCGGGTCAACATCACCCTGGGCTGGGAGCCCGAGGGCGTGGTCGAGAAGGCCGGTGCTGTGCTGAACTTCGACCAGCGGCAGGTGGACAAGTCCGCCGAGGAGTTCAAGCGGTTCATCGAGAGCCGCGGTTCCGAGACCGGCGCCTGGCGGGGCGATGTGACCGGCGGCGTCTCCAGCTAGTCACCCCTTGGTTCGACACCACGTCTCTGCGCCCTCTCCATCTCCGGATGGGAGGGCGCAGAACCGTCTAAGGGGCGGTCTGTCGGGCGAGCGGCGCGGCTCCAGCGTCGCTCGTTGGCGCTTGGCCACGCAGCAGCTCCAGGCGCACGTCGCCGAGGCCTCGCGCCAGCAGCAGGGTGCCGCCGGGCGGGGTCGTCCACGACGACGAGTCGCTGTTCCAGAGCCGGAAGGCCCGGGGGTCGCAGCGCACCGTGACCAAGCGCTCCTCGCCGGGCACCACCTCGTCCGCCACCGCATACCCGACCAGGCGGACCGGGGCGTCGGGGTCCGCCGGCCGCCAGTAGACCTGCACCACCTCCCGGGAGGGCCGGTCGGCGGTGTTGGTGACCAGCACGGTGACCGTCTCGCCGTCCGCCCCGGCCGCGTACGCCGGGGACGCGTACTCCCAGCGGCCCCAGCCGAGCCCGTCCCCGAACCAGAACGCCGGAGCCACCGGGCCGGAGTCCCAGCCGCGGTAGCCGACCCGAGTGCCCTCGGTGTAGGCCAGCGTCCCGCCAACCGGCGTGACGCTCCAGGCTGGCCCGTCGCCGTCGGCGGCCGGGAAGGTGGTGACCAGGCGGCCGGTCGGCTCGGCCCGGCCGAGCAGGACATCGGCCACCGCGTGACCGCCCTCCTGCCCGGGCAGGCCCACCCAGAGCAGCGCGTCGACATCGGCGAGCCACGGCATCAGGATCGGCGTAGCGGCGTTGACCACCACGATGGTCCGCCGGGCCGCGGCGACGACCGCGGCGACCAGCTCGTCCTGCCGCCCGGGCAGCGCCAGGGAGGCCTTGTCCACCGCCTCGGTCTCCTGCTCGGCGGTCAGCCCGACCACGACGACCGCCGTCTCGGCGTCTCGCGCCGCGAGCACCGCCTCGGCGATGGCGTCGTCGGCGCTGATGCGGGCGGCCTCGGCGATCAGCCCGGCCAGGGCGAACCGCTCCCCCAGCGGCACGGTCAGCCGGGCCACCAGTGCGTGGTCCGGCGTGGCCTCGACCGTCGTGGACCAGGTCGACGGGGCCATGAAGCCCACCTCCTCGGACCCGGCCGGCGGGGCCAGGTCGACCGGGAAGGTCTGGTCGCCGTAGCTCAGCGTCCACCGGCCGGCACCTCGTACGCCGACCCGCACCGGAGTCCCCGTCGGGGCGGTCAGCCTGGCCGAGAACTCGAGCTGCGCGGCGCCGTCGTGCGGGCCGTAGCCCATGCCGAGGATGACCTGGGCGACCGCGCCGGTGGTGGACGCCCGCTCGGTGCCGTCCTCGTCGAAGCTGACGATGCGGACGCCCGGGTTCCCGGTCTGCGGGTCGACCACCTGGTCGGGCGCCGTGGCCAGCGGGTTCTGGCGGACCTCCACGCCGTCGACCACCCGGACCCGGTTGACGCCGAGCGCCTCGGTCAGGCCGTCGGCGATGGAGATCTCGTGCGGCGGCCGCAGCGAGGCCGAGCCGCCGCCCATCAGCGTGGTGGTCAGCGCCGGTGCGCCGATCAGTACCACCGGCGCCTGGTCGGTGACCTCCGTCTCGTCGAGCGGCAGCACGTCCTGGCCCTTGAGGAGCACCATGCCGCTGCTGGCCAGGTCGCGGAGCGCCGACCGAACCACGGCGTCGGTCGGGCTGGGCGGGCTGTCGAGCTGTGCGGTCCGCTCGGCCGGGATGCCGTCCAGCGCGCCGACCCGGCCGGCCAGCCGGATCAGCCGCCGCAGGTGCTCATCGATGGTCACCTCGTCGACCTCACGCGCCTCGACCAGGGAGACCAGCACCGAGCCCCACGGCCCGTCCGGCCCGGGCATCACCAGGTCCAGCCCGCCTTCGGCCGCCGGGCCCGCCGTCTTGGTCGCACCCCAGTCCGACATGAGCAGGCCGTCCCAGGCCCACTCGCTCTTGAGCAGCACGTTGTTGAGCTCATCCTGCTCGGTCGCGGCCACGCCGTTGACGTCGTTGTAGGCCGCCATCAGCGTCCAGGGGTGCGCGTCGTCGATGCAGATCTCGAACGGAAGCAGGTAGAGCTCGCGCAGTGCGGCCTCGGACACCTGCGAGTTCATGGTGTGCCGGTCCGTCTCGGACTCGTTGGCCACCCAGTGCTTCACGCAGCCCGCGACGCCGTAGCGCTGCAGCCCGCGGACGTACGCCGCCGCCAGCCGCCCGCTGAGCAGCGGGTCCTCGGCGTAGCACTCGAACAGCCGGCCGTTGAGTGGAGTGCGGTGCAGGTTGACCGTGGGCGCAAGGACCACGTGGACACCCTGAGCCAGCGCCTCCCCGGCCAGCAGCTCGCCGGCCCGCTGGGCCGCAGTCTCATCCCAGGACTGGGAGAGCAGGGTGGCGTTCGGCAGCAGGGCGACCTGGCGACCGCCGACGAATTCGGTGCCGCGTACGCCGTTGGGACCGTCGCTGAACACCATCGGTTGCAGCCCGATGCTCGGCTCAGCGTGCAGCTCGAACATCGATGCCCCGGTGAGCAGCTTGACCTTGGTCGGCAGGTCGAGCTCGTCGATCGCCCGGTCGATTCGCTCGTCGATGGCAGCCTCGTCGCGCACGGTCATAGCGGTCACCTTCGCACAACGCCGATGCCCGACCCGGCTGACCCCTGACCTGAATTCCTGACGCGCGTTTCACCCCGAGGCGGCGTGTCGCGCGCTGGCGGGGTCACTGGCGTCACGTCGTCAGGTGTTCACCGGGGTGCTGGTCGCCACCGCACCGGCCGGCGGCGGCCTGGTCGGTACCACTGGGCAGACCTCGAGCTGACGTCTCCGACCCCAGGCGCTGACTCCACCGGTCAGCGCCTGATCGTCTCGCCGGATTGGGGCGAAGTTGGACTTGGCACTTAGTCTGAGGAGGTCCAACGACAGTCCTTGGGCGTTTACTCTGTAAACACACAGGGACTTGGGGTGGCGGCGGAAGGAGTAAGGCCGCAGTGATCAAAGTTCCTGATTTTGACGCGCTGTATGCGGCCGACCCCGACCCGTTCCACGTCCGATCCAGTTTTTACGAGCAGCGCAAGATCGGTCTGATCCTGAACTGCTTGACCAAACCGACGTATGCCGCCGCCTGGGACCCCGCCTGCGGGGTCGGAGAGCTGGCCGCCCGGGTCGCCGACCGGGCCGAGCGGGTTCTTGCCTCCGATGCCTCCGCACAGGCGGTGCACCTGACCCGGCGGCGCTGCAGCTCGACGAAGAACGTCGAGGTGATGCAGCTACCGCTGCCGCAACGACCGCCCAGCGACGCGGACATCTTCGACCTGATCGTGGTCAGCGAGTTCGTCTACTACCTGTCGGAGCCGGTGCGCCAGTCCACCCTTGACGTGCTGCACGCCGCGTCGGCGGAGGGTGGGGAGCTGGTCGCGGTGCACTGGCGCCATCATCCCCAGGACGCCTACATCAGTGGCGAGCAGGTGCAGGAAGAGGTGGTGTCCGGGCTCGAGCCGCTCGGCTGGCGGCACGTGGTGCAGCACGACGACCAGGACTTCATCATCGACGTGCTGGAGCGCCCCGGACACCCGGTGATCGCCGGCCGCCGACAGCCCGCAGCTCAGTGATCGCGCAGCATCGCGACCAGGGCGGACTTCTTCTTGCCCGAGTAGCCGGACAACCCGAGCTCCTTGGCCCGCTTGCGCAGCTCGTCCACCGTCCAGTCGTCGTACGACCCGGCTGAGCCGCCCTTCCCACCGACCGCAGAGCGCCCGCGGGCCGCGCCGGCGTTCGCCAGGCGCGCGGCCTTCTCCTTGGAAGCGCCCTCGGACCGGACCTCCTCGTACACCTCGTCGTCCTTGACGCTCGGCCCGAACTCCGAAGTCGAGGCGGGAGCGGAGCGACCTCCGGCACCAGTGGCGAGCTGTGTCTTCTTCTTGGCCGACATGAGCTAGGCCTTCCATCCGTTCTCGTCCGGTCGGATCCGACGCAGCACGTGCGGGAGGACCGCGATTGCCGTCAGCACTACCCCGGTGACGGCGGCGGCAACCACCGCGCTGCGCCGGTCCAGCACCACGTCGAAGATCAACATCACGGTGCCGACCAGAACCAGGCCGACCCCACCGAGGGTGAGTCGGAGCAGCACGTGGGCCACGTCCACGACCAGCTTCTTGGCGTGCTGGCGGAACAGCACCCGGTGCAGGTTCACCGGGGCCAGCCCGAGGATGGTGGTGAGCACCGCCGCCGACACCAGCGCCAAGTAGATGCCGTGCTGGAACCGGGTCAGCTCGGCGAACCGGCTCTGGAACGCGATGGCCAGCAGGAAGCCGGTGAGGATCTGCGTCCCGGTCTGGGTGACCCGCAGCTCCTGGAGCATCTCGTTCCAGTTGCGGTCCATCTGCTCGTCGACCGTCTCGTTGCGGCCGTCGGCCGGGTCGGCTTCGGCCCCGGCGGACCGCCGCGCGTTGGCTCGCGCGGTCACGGTTTACAGGTTAAACCACGGTGAACAGCCGGTGAACGCCGCGGACTCGGCCGTGGTGCCGTCAGCGCGGCTCAGTCGAAGACGAGCTCGATCCGGTCGAGCAGATCCTCCAGCGCGTCCTCGAACTCGGTCCCGTGACCGTCGTCGCGGAGCTGGTCCTGGAGTGCCATGATGCGTGGGTACAGGGCCAGGTCGTTGCTCTCGAAGAACTCGATGTCCTCGTCGAGCTCGGTCTCGGCCCCGAGGTCGAGGGTGGCCGACTCGAGGAGCAGGTGACCGAGCAGGAAGGTCGAGAACGACCGGTAGATGCCGACGCTCTTCGCGTCGGTGAAGCCGAAGCGCTGCAGCGAGGCCAGGAAGTTCTCGACCCAGCGAAGGCTACGGAGCGGCGGGCGCAGCCACGGAGCCGCCGGCGGACGGGTGGCGACCAAGGGGAACACCCGCGGGTGGGCGACGGCGACCTCGCGTACGCCGTGGGCCATCTGCTGCAGGTACTCCTGCCAGGAGCCGGGCAGGTCCTGGGACATCGTCTGCTGGTACAGCTCGTTCATCACGTACTCGACCACGCCGTCCAGCAGCTGCTCCCGGCCGGGAATGTAGCGGTAGAGGGCCATCGCCTCTACGCCGAGCTCGCCGCCCAGCCGACGCATGGTCAGCCGGTCGCGGCCCTCCTCGTCGATGAGTCGGACGGCCTCGCGCAGGATCTGGTCACGGCCGAGCAGCCGCCGGTGGGGACCAGGGCCCGAGCGGTCGCCCGACGCGGGCACCAGTGTGGGCACGTCCGCCTCGAGGGCTCTCCTCGGCGGCCCGCCGACCACATCCTCGGTCATCGCCACTCGCTCTCCGCCACGCGTTCCGGAGCGGCAGCCCTGCCGGACCCGACCCCTCTCCAGTGTTTACACCGTAAACCCTGTGCTCTACGTTGGGCTATGGCCTAACGCGCCGCATGTTATGAGCAAAGATCATAGTTCAGGTATCTGAAGGTCAGGCACCGTCCGAGGAGGGACGAGCTATGGGTGGTCTCGGTGACAAGATCGAGGGCAAGGCCGACGAGCTGAAGGGCAAGGTCAAGGAGGGCGTCGGCGACGCCACCGACAACCGCGACCTGCAGGCCGAGGGACTCGGCGACCAGGCTGGCGGCAAAGTAGAGCAGGCGATCGGTGAGGCCAAGGACGCCTGGGAGGACGTGCGGGACGACCGCGGTACGCCTGCCTGACGAGCGCTAGGCGGACCGGCGAAACTCGGCCCGCCAGCGGCGTACGTCGGCGGTGCGCAGGTCCTCGATCCGCACCGTTTCCAATCCTTCGCTCGCGAAGGACTCCACGTCAGCGCGGGTGAGCGGCCAGGGCGGTCCGGCCTCGATGTGGGTGTCCTCGGCGGCGGCCAGGACCAGCAGACGGCCCGCGGGGGCGACAAAACGGCGTACTCGGCTCACCACTTTCGGCCGGAGGGCAACCGGTAGCGCCTGGACGGTGTAGCTCTCCAGCACCAGGTCAAACGCCTCGGTCCAGCCGGACGGGGGGTCCAGCACGTCGGCGACCTGGAAGTCGATCATCGTGTCGGCGAACCGGTACCGGGCGGCGGCGACTGCCGACGGCGCGATGTCGAAGCCGGTGACCATCCAGCCGAGCCCGGCCAGGAAGGCGGCGTCCGAGCCCGGACCGGAGCCGACCACCAGCGCCCGCTGGCCCGGCGCGGGCGCGGGCTGCATCTCTGCCCACTCGACGAGCAGCGGATGGGGGCCGCCCCGGTCCCAGGGGATGACCGCCCGACCCCGCGCAGCCTCGGCGTACAGCTGCTCGAACCAGCCGATCGGATCACCCTTGCCCAGCGCCGCCGCCGAGAGCCGGTCCGCATCCGCCTCGCGGTCACTCACCGAAACCACGCTAGGGGGTCGTCACGCCAGGTCGGTCAGGACCTCCTCGAGCTGATCGAGGCCGTGGTCCAGCTGGGCCTCCGTGATCACGATCGGCGGCGCCAGCCGGATGGTCGAGCCGTGCGTGTCCTTGGCCAGGACGCGCCGGCGGGCCAGCGCCTCGCACAGGTCGCGGCCGCTGCCCAGCGCGGGGTCGATGTCCACGCCGGCCCACAGACCGCGGGAGCGTACGCCGACCACCCCGCGGCCCAGCATCCCGTCCAGCCGCTCCCGCATCCGCGCCCCCAGCACGGTGGCCCGGCGCTGGTAGTCGCCGGTGGCCAGCAGGTCGACCACCGCTTGGCCGACGGCGCAGGCCAGCGGGTTGCCGCCGAAGGTGCTGCCGTGGGTGCCGGGGCGGAGCACACCGAGTACGTCGGCGTCGGCCACCACCGCCGAGACCGGCACGATGCCCCCACCGAGCGCCTTGCCCAGCAGGTAGACGTCGGCGACGACGTCCTCGTGCTCGCAGGCCAGGGTCCGGCCGGTCCGGCCCAGTCCCGACTGGATTTCGTCGGCGATGAACAGCACGCGGTTCGCCCGCGTGAGTCGGCGAACCCCAGCCAGGTAGCCCGGCGGCGGGATGCGTACGCCGGCCTCGCCTTGGATCGGCTCCAGCAGCACAGCCACTACTTCATCGGTGATTGCCGCGCGGAGGGCGGCCAGGTCCCCGTACGGCACGGTGATGAACCCCGGCGTGTAGGGGCCGTAGTGGTCATGGGCCAGCGGGTCGTCGGAGAAGCTGATGATCGTCGTGGTGCG
>DASQUF010000124.1:0-3395 GCA_035641435.1 Propionibacteriaceae bacterium
AGGATCGTCGAAGCCTGCCTTCCCCGCGCTCAAAGTACCGTCACGACGCCCGCTTCTGCCGCCGAGCGCGCGGTCGTGCGGGCTGGTCGGGGGGTGGGCTGCGTGAGCAGCATGTCGGCTTCTGTGCAGAAGGCCTAGCAACGGAGACGTGGACCCGGATTCTCGGATGGGCTGCGTGGGACCGATGGGCTCAGGGAAGCGCACCGCGTGTCGTCCGGTCGGCAGCGTCCAGCAGAGCGCGCGCGAGCGCTGCCGGGTTGGTTAGCTGCGGCCAGTGCCCGGTCGGCAAGTCGATGTAGTCGACGTGCCGGATTTGTTTGAGTTCGCCGAGCCCGGCCTCGTCCTGCTCGAGCCAGGCACGGACATCGGCCGGGCTGAACTCCGGGCACAGCACCGTGACAGGCACCTGGAAGCGGCGTTCGTCGGTCAGTCGCAGCGGCTCGGTCAGCACACGCTGCGGATACGGGATCGCCTCCTCCCGAAACCGCGATCGTGCGGCCTCGTCGAGATCACCGATCTCGGCTTCGTCGAAGTCCGACCAGTTCAGCAACGGGATCTCACCATTCTCGGCGGGGAAGTCCGCGCCCAGCGGCTCGCCGTCGCGGCCGGGAAAGCCGCCGATGTAGACGGCGAGGGCGACGCGGTCGGCGCGCGCGTCAACGGCGGCATGGACCAAGCTGGCAGCGACCGAATGCCCCACCAGGATGACCGGGTCAGCGGCGCCATCCACCGCTGCCACCACGGCGTCGACGTGATCGGCCAACGAGATGCCCGATCGGTCATCGGATTGAGATGCCATTCCGGGCAGGGTCAGCGGGTCCCCGCGGTGACCATCCTGTTCGAGCAACCGAACGACTTGGCTCCACGACGTTCCGTTGAGCCACAGACCGGGCACCAGGATGAAATCCGACACAACAACCTCCTCACTCCACGATCCGCAGCCTGCCAGAACCAACTCCAAAGCTAGGAGTACCAGGCAGGCTCAGTCGCGTTGGGACGAGGACCATCCACTCATGCCGCGAAGAGAGGTCCATCGAAAGGACCGGCAAGGCCCGTCCTTCGCGCGAGCGGATGCATATCTCAACTTGAGGTCGGTCGGGACCATGAACCGTCACGGGTTTGATGCCGCGTCTTTCTGATTCAGGAAGGATGCGCAACGTGCCCAAGAAGATCAGTCCGGAGCTGAAGGCCCGGGCGGTACGGATGGTTGCTGAGCACCAGGAGGACTACCCCTCGGTGACGGCGGCCTCGCAGGCGGTGGCCAAGCAGCTGGGTCTGGGCCGGGAGACGGTCCGCCGGTGGGTGGTCCAGGCCGAGATCGACTCCGGTGGCCGGCCGGGGATGACCTCGGCCGAGCACGCCGAGATCAAGCGGCTCAAGGCCGAGAACCGGCGGCTGCGCGAGGACGTGGAGATCCTCAAGGCGGCCACGTCTTTCTTCGCGGGAGAACTCGACTCCCGCAACCGCTGATCATGGCGTTCATCGACGACATGCGAGCCCAGGGCCACGCGGTCGAGTCGACCTGCCGGGTGCTCACCGAGCACGGCTGCCAGGTCGCCGCGCGGACCTACCGCTCTTGGCGAGCCGCCGATCGGAAGGTGGCCGCCCGCACCGTGTCCGACGCCATGGTGGTCGACGCGCTGCTGGCCACCCGCAACACCCCCGAGGAGCTCTACGGGCGGCGCAAGATGACCCACCTGCTGCGCCGTAGAGGCCTGAACGTGGCGTTTTGCACCGTGGACCGGCTCATGACCGATCTGGGCATGCACGGGGTGCGCCGCGGCAGGCGGCCGCGGACCACGGTGCCGGCCCGGGACGGCCACCGCGCGGCGGACCTGCTGGACCGCGACTTCACTGCCACGGCACCGAACCGGGTCTGGGTGGCTGACTTCACCTACGTCAGAACATGGGCCGGGTTCACCTACGTCGCCTTCATCGTCGACGTCTATGCCCAGAAGATCATGGCCTGGCACGCCGCCACCGACAAGCGCACGCCGCTGGTCCTCACGCCGTTGCGGCTGGCGCTGTGGGACCGTGACCGGCACGGCCACCCCGTGCTCGCCGGCGAGCTGGTGCACCACCACGACGCCGGAAGTCAGTACACCTCGATCCGGTTCACCGAGCACCTGGCGCTGGAGGAGATCGCACCGTCGATCGGGACGGTCGGGGATGCCTACGACAACGCGCTGATGGAATCGATCATCGGCCTGTACAAGACCGAGTGCGTCCGGCCCGGCCCCTTCCACAACGGGCCCTTAAGGACCATCGCCGACGTCGAGTACGCCACCATGGCCTGGGTCGACTGGTGGAACACCCGGCGCCTGCACTCCACCCTCGGGATGCTCACCCCAGACGAGTTCGAGCAAGCCCACTACGCTGCCCTCACCGACGAAATGCAGCCCGCATGAGACCGGCATCAAACCCGTGACGGTTTACAGTCACCGTGGTGGGGCGGGTGGGACTCGAACCCACGACCCAGGGATTATGAGAAGCCCCGACAACGGCCACTGTGGCCTCTACCAGCAACTATGCCCACGCTCCTGCCCTCTGTGGCCGCCTGTGGCCACGTGATCCACGGCAGTTCATGCCACGATTGATGCCACGCCGGGCCACACCCGACGCAGCGGGTTGTCAGCCGACCGGGTCCAGGGCAACATCGGCGATGCCGGGCGATGATCCGCAGCTCAGCGCTGGTGGCTCGGCTCAGGCGGGCGAGCAGATCGACGGTGGGCAGACTCCCACCGCCCTCGATGCGTGCAACCGAGGACTGAGTGGTGCCCATCCGGCGGGCGAGCTGAGTCTGCGTCAGGCCGGCACGGGTGCGCAGCGTGTAGACCAGTTCGGCCAGCTCACCGGCGAGCGTGGCGGCCGCGTATGCCTTGGCGTACGCGGCGCCTCGGGCACCTGAGTCGTCTTGCGGGAGGGACGCACATAGGTCCCCGTCGTGCCGATGTGCCGCGAGCAGTACGTCCCGCTCGGGTTCTGCGCCGACGAGACCAACCGACGTCGGCAAGGCGTCAACTGGGTCGCCATCGCGGTCGGCGACGACCACTGCCACCAGATCACCCCCCGAGCAGCTGATGCAGTACCCCTGGCTGTTGGGTGTCATCGGTCGCCTGGGCGGCGGCGCAGCTGACAAGGCAGCCGCCGCCAGGCGGCTGGGCATCACGACATCGATCCATAAGCTGCGCCACTACTCAGCAACCGAGTTGATCGCCGCCGGCGTCGACATCCGCACGGTCGCCGGCCGCTTGGGTCACGGCGGCGGAGGAGGCACGACACTGCGAACCTACACGGCTTGGGTCTCCGAGTCCGACCAACGCACCGCAAGCAAGCTCGCGCCCCGAATGCCAACCCGCCCAACAGCACCCCCTCGCAGCTCATCGACATCGATC
>DASQUF010000125.1:0-8398 GCA_035641435.1 Propionibacteriaceae bacterium
ACCAACCTGGGCATCGCGCTGGCCACCGACGGCAACGGCCGGTTCTGCATGCTCGACCCGTACACCGGGGCCCAGCTGGCCCTGGCCGAGGCGTACCGGAACGTCGCGGTCAGCGGGGCCGAGCCGCTGGCCATCACCGACTGCCTGAACTTCGGCTCGCCGGAAGACCCGGCGATCATGTGGCAGTTCCGGGAGGCGGTGCAGGGGCTGGCCGACGGGTGCCGTGCGCTCGGCATCCCGGTGACCGGGGGCAACGTCAGCTTCTACAACCAGACCGGCGACGTCGCGATCCTGCCGACCCCGATCGTCGGTGTGCTGGGGGTGATCGAGGACGTGACCCGGCGTACGCCGGTCGGCTTCCGGTCACCCGGTGATGTGGTGTTCCTGCTGGGCGAGACCGACGACGAGCTGGCCGGTTCGGCCTGGGCGGGGACGGTCCACGATCATCTCGGCGGTCGTCCGCCGATGGTCGACTTCGCGCACGAGCAGCGACTCGCCCAGCTCTTGGTCCGGGCCAGCCGGCGCGGGGTGTTGAGGAGTGCCCACGACCTCGCCGACGGTGGGCTGGCCCAGGCCCTGGTCGAGTCCTGCCTCCGCCTGGACCACGGGGTGAAGGTCGACCTGCCGAAGGACCTGGACCCGTTCGTGGCCCTGTTCTCGGAGACCAGTGGGCGGGTGCTGGTCTCGGTCAAGCCGGACGCGGTGGACGACCTGACCGCGCTCTGCGATGACATCGGCATCGAGCGGCACCGGCTGGGCGCCGTGGGCGAGCCGGGCGCCGATGCCACCCTGGCGGTGACGGGCCAGTTCAGCTTGCCGCTGGCCGAGCTGCGCGAGGCCTGGTCCGGGACCCTACGCGCTGTCTTCGCCGCCTGACCCTCTCGGGCCACCGGCGACTGAGGTGGAGAGTGACCGTCAGCTCGCGGGTGGCGTGCTGCGCATCATGCCCAGGCTGAAGGGGCGTAGGTCGCCTTCGGCCAGCCCGGCCTGGGTGACCGGGTCCCCGGCCACGATCTCCCGGGCGGCAGTCTCGTCGTCCGCCTCCAGGATCGACACCCCGGTGTTGACCCGGCCGAGGGTCACTCCCACCAGGATCAGCTTGTTCGCCGCGTACAGCTCCTGAAGCCACGCAAAATGCTGGCCCCAGGTCTGCTCCTCGTGCTCGGTCATCGTCTCGGCGAAGTTGTCCCGCGGCGGGTGCAGGAAGTAGGCGAAGGTGGCCATCGGACGCTCCTCGTCGTTCATGTCGGCATCGTCTTGCCCCCGCACCGTATCCGGAGTGGCCAGAAGCCCAGCACCACGTAAGGTGCTGGGCTTCTGGCAAGTCGGTGCTACGAGATCAGCTGAACGGGTTCAACCGCTGCAGGATCCCGGCCTTGACCGAGGTCGGCCGCTGCTGCTCGCCGGCATACGCGGTGACCACGACGAGCGCGCCGGTGATGGCCGGGACGGCCCACTGCAGTGCCTTGAGCTGCTGCTGCGCCTTGGCCACATCCGGCGGGGTGGTCTCGGTCGACTCGGTGCCCGACGCGACGGGCACGTCGTGCTGCTTCGACACCTTGCGCCCCAGCACCCGGCTGTACGCGGTGACGCCCAGGGCTGCCCCGGTCAGGGCAGTCTTGACTACCGACATCCCGGCGACGCCCTTCTGCGTCGCGACCCGGCTCTTGTTGCCCATCAGCTGGCCGACCGCACCGACGAGATGCGCGCCGATCGCGGCCGCGTTGACCGGGGCCCACAGGTCCCAGCCGGTGTTGGCGACCCGGCCGGCCTCGCTGTACCGGTCCGTCTCACCGGCCGCCCGGTTCAGGCTGACCGCGTTGGCGAGCGTGCCGCCGAACCAGGCCGCCAGCCCGACGTCGTGCAGGGCGCGGGAAGGGAAGTTCTGAAATGCCACGAGATTTCCTTTCGACATGAGGTTGTTCTACGCCAGTACCCACGTCCCGCCGGAAGACACGCCTCCAGCTCATGACGTCCACTTGAGTGAAGGCGATGACCGTCACCATGCGGACGTCAGGCGGGTTCAGTCGGAAGCGTGGTCGGCCGGGGAGCGAACCGGGGGTCGCCGGCGTGGTTGGCCAGGAACTCCTGGTGCTCGGCCGGCAGCACCTCCCAGAACCGCTGGGCGAGGTCGTTCCGCACCTCGGGCGGCAGCTCGCCGAAGCAGCGCAGTCGGGTCAGCCCGCCGTCGGGGTAGACGTCCAGCCGCAGGTGCGTCGCCGCCCGCCGCCCCGACACCAGGAATCGGTGCCGGGTGTCGGCCAGCACCGGCGTACGCGGCACCAGGTCCCACCACGACACCGTGTCGTCGAGCTCGGAGAGCGTCTCGTCGGTTGCGCTGACTCGGACCTCACCCGGCGCGTTGCCGAGGAAGTAGGAGGTGTCGACCTCGATCAGCGTGGGCTCACCGCGCGCCCCCAGCCGGAACACCGCCCAGTCATTGCCCGGCCCGCGCCGCCGCGCGTTCTCCCAGCCCTCACCCATCAGCCGGGCGCGGTGGGTCTGGATCAGGTTCTCCGGCGAGGAGTAGAAGGCGTCGGAGGTGTCCAGCAGGCGGCCGCCGTTCTCCTGGGCCAGCAGGTCGACGGTGCTGGTCAGGTAACGCGGGTCGACCACCGCCTCGCCGTGCACGCGGAGCCGGGCCACCCCGCCGTCGGGGAAGATGTTCAGCCGGACGTGCGTCCAGCGCTTGGGGTTGTCGATCCGGTAGTAGTTCTCGGTGTCACCCTCGCACGGCGACTTCTCCACCAGGCAGGTCCACGGCAGCCGGTCGAACACCTCGGCGTCCGGATACCCCTCCACCGAGGTCGCCTCGACCGATATGTACGGCGGGTAGTTGCCTCTGAAGAATGCGGTGTCCACCACCACCCCGTGGATGATCCCGGGTACGCCGAGCCGCACGATCGCCCAGTCGAAGCCCGGCTCGCGCCGCCGCCGGGTCTCCCAGCCGTCGTAGACCTTCCCGGTGTGTCCGTACGCGGTGACCTCGTGGGTCGGGGCCGTGGGCATGATCAGGTTCTGCCGGGGCGCGAACAGCTCGTCGTTGGCGCTGATCACGCTCCCGGCCAGGTCGCGGGAGGCCAGGTCTGGATAGCGCGTGAAGTTGGGCATGATCGCTCTCAGCTGCGGGTCAACAGGTTGCCGCGCGGGTCGCCGGTTACCCGCTCGCCCCGCAGGTAAGTCTGGCGGACCACGCCGTCCAGCGTGCGCCCGAGGTACGGGGTGACCGCGTTCTTGTGCCGCAGTGCCGCGGCGTCGACCGTGAACGACTCTTCAGGCGCGAACACCACCAGGTCGGCCGGCCAACCGACTTCGATCCGGCCCTTGCCGCGTACGCCGACGCGGGTCGCCGGGTTGTCGGCCATCCAACCCGCCACCTCGGCCAGGACGTGGCCCCGGCGCCGGGCCTCGGTCCAGACCAGGGGCAGGCCCAGCTGGACCGAGGAGATCCCGCCCCAGGCCAGCCCGAAGTCGCCGACGTCCAGCCGTTTCAGCTGGACCGTGCACGGCGAGTGGTCCGAGACCACGAAATCGATCACGCCCGCCGCCAGTGCCGCCCACAGCCGGTCGGCGTTGGCCGCCTCACGCACCGGGGGACAGCACTTGAACTGCGTCTGTCCGTCGGCGACGTCCTCGGCGTGCAGGGTCAGGTAGTGCGGGCACGTCTCAACGGTCAGGCGCACGCCGTCGGCGCGAGCCTGTTCGATGGCGGGCAGCGCCTGGGCGCTGGACAAATGGACCAGATGGGTCCGACAACCCGTCTCCCGGGCGGCGGCGATCACCGTGTCGATCGCGGTGGTCTCGGCGGCCGGTGGTCGGGAGGCGAGGAAGTCGGCGTAACGGGTCGACCCGGGGCCGGCGTGGGACGCGATCACCTCCGGGTCCTCGGCGTGCACGATCAGCAGCCCGTCGAAAGCGGCGATCTCGGTCATGGCGCTGCGGAGCTGCTCGGTCGACAGCGGCGGGAACTCCGGCACCCCGGAGTCGAGCAGAAAGCACTTGAAGCCGAACACCCCCGCCTCGTGCAGCGCCGCGAGCCGACCGAGGCTGTCCGGTACCGCACCGGCCCAGAAGCCGACGTCGACGGCGCACTGTCCGTCGGCCGCCGCCCGCTTGGTCTCCAGTGCCTCGACACTGGTGGTCGCGGGCATGGAGTTGAGCGGCATGTCAAGGATCGTGGTGACGCCGCCGGCCGCCGCCGCGGCCGTTGCGGTCGCGAAGCCCTCCCATTCGGTGCGGCCGGGTTCGTTGACGTGGACGTGGGTATCGACGAGGCCCGGCAGCAGGATCTCGTCGTCAGCCAGCTCGAGAGCATCGTCCGCTGGCCCTTCGGCAGGCTCCGGGCGCATTGCGGTGATCACGCCCTCGGTCACTGTGATCTCGCGCCGGGCCTCGCCCTCAGCGGTCAGCACGCGGCCGCGGAAGATCACGACACAGCTCGCCGCTGGGGCTGGTGGTCGCTCCGCTCCCGCGTTCTCTTCGACACAGCTCGCCGCTGGGGCTGGTGGTCGCTCCGCTCCCGCGTTCTCACGACAGCCATTCTCGCGCGATCCTGGCCCCGGTCACCTCCAGCAGCTCGGCCGCCCGGGCGATGCTCTGGGCGGGGTCCGGCTCCAGATCCGACAGCGGGTACGCCGCCGCAATCCCGGCGCGCTGGAGATCATCGTCATCGAGTCGGCGCCGCCCGGCGACCGCCACCACCGGCATGCCGTGCGCTGCGGCCGCCCGCGCCACCCCGATCGGCGCCTTGCCGGCCAGTGACTGGGCGTCCAGCGAGCCCTCTCCGGTTATCACCAGGTCCGCGCCGGCCACCTGATCGGCGAAGCCGACCAGGCCAAGCACCACCTCGATCCCCGGGCGCACCGTCGCGCCGAGCAGCGCGAGCGCGGCGAACCCCGTGCCGCCGGCCGCGCCCGCCCCGGGCGTCGCCGACCAGTCCTGGCCGATCGCCTTCGTGACCACCCCGGCCCACCGGGTGAGCCCCGATTCCAGCGCGGCCACCTCGGCCGCGCCCGCGCCCTTCTGCGGGCCGAACACCACGGCGGCGCCGTCCGGTCCGAGCAGCGGGGAGTCGACGTCGGTGGCCACGGTGAACGCAACTGGGCCGAGCGCTCCCCGTAGCGGCTCGAGGTCGGCGGTCGCCAGTTCCGCCAGAGCCGCCGCCCCGGACGGCAGGTCGTTGCCCGCGGCGTCGAGGAGCCGGGCGCCCAGGGCCTGCACCATCCCCGCGCCACCGTCGGTGGAGGCGCTGCCACCCAGACCCAGTACGACCTCGGTCGCCCCGGCCTGGATCGCGTTCTTGATCACCAGACCGAGCCCGAAGGTCGAGGCGCCCATCGGGTCGAGCCGGCCGCCCGGCAGCCGGTCCAGTCCGACCACCTCCGCCAGCTCGACCACCGCCCGTTGGTCCTGCCGCGCGTACGCCGCCCGCCGCGGTTCCCCGGTCGGCCCGACAGCGTCGACCAGGATCTCGATCCACCCGGCGGACAGGGCTGCCGCGACGGTGCCGTCACCGCCATCGGCGACCGGGACCAGCACCGTCTCCACCTCCGGCCGCCCACCGCGTACACCTCGGGCCACCGCCGCCGCGACCTCGGCCGCGGGCAGACAGCCCTTGAACTTGTCCGGCGCAATGACGACCCTTCTGCGCCCTGAGCCCGTCGAAGGGCGGACTTCGACAGGCTCGGCCCGCATGGGGTTGCGCTTAGTCGGCATGCTCACCGCTGACCTCCACCCAGGACACACCGGACAGCCGCTGCACCCCACGCAACAGTGTTCGCGGCCATCGGACCGCCCTGATGCCGCGGCCGAGTAAGGCGATGGTGCTCATGATCGGCCTCCTTCCGGCCGGCCGAACCAGCCCAGGCTCTGCTGCGTCGTCGTGGTCGGGACGTACTCGGCGGCGATGTAGCCGGAGTATCCCGCAGCCGCCAGGGCGCCCAGATAGCGGTCCAGGTCCAGCGTGCCGCTGCCCGGCTCGCCGCGACCGGGATGGTCGGCGATCTGGACGTGCGCGATCCGATCGGCGTACGCCCGAATGGCCCGGTCCAGGTCGTCGCCGTTGGCCGCCAGATGGTAGAGGTCGAACAGCAGTCCGACGTTCACCACGTCCAGCCGATCGAGCACCGCGACCACGTCGCTCGCGGTGCGCAGCGGGTACGGCTTCGGCCCGCTGAGCGGCTCGACCAGCACGTTCGCTCCGTTGCCGGCAAGAGCCTCTGCGGCCAGGGTGAGGTTCTCCCGGGCCAGCTCGTCCTGCTCCACCGGCGAAACGCCGTCCACCCGTACGCCGTAGGCCGCGTTGTGCACCGGGACCCCGAGGGCCGCCCCGATATCGACCACCACCGGCACGTTCTCCCGGAACTCGGCTGAGCGCGCCGGCAGCGACAGCACACCGGCGTCCGGGCCGGCCAGGTCACCGGCGTAGAAGTTGAGGCCGACCAGGCGGACCCCGGCGTCGCGTACGGCCCCGATGAAGGCGTCGACGTCAGCGTCCAGCGGCACCGGCTGTTGCGGCCACGGCCACCAGAACTCGACTGCGTCGAACCCGGCCGATCGGGCGGCGGCCGGCCGCTCCAGCAGCGGCAGCTCGGTGAACAGCAGCGAGCAGTTGGCGGCGAACGGCAGGTCGACTCTCATCTGTAGCACCCCACATCTTGTTGACCGACGCCTCGAATGAAACCATCTAAGGGTGACCGAGACACCTGCGCAGACCATCGCCTACCCCTCGCCCCATGCGCGTCCGAGCAGGGGGTCCGATGTGATCCCGCCGCACGTGATCGTGCTGTTCGGCGCCACCGGCGACCTGGCCCGGCGCAAGCTGCTGCCCGGGCTCGCCCACCTCGCGCTGTCCGCCCTGGCCCCGGACATCCAGGTGATCGGGTCATCGCTGGAGGACCACACCGAGGAGACCTTCCGCAACTTCGCCAAGCAGGCGGTCGGAGAGTTCAGCCATCACCCGCTGAGCCCGGCCCAGTGGGACGAGTTCGCGCACCGGCTCACCTACGTGCCGACCTCGGCAGGTCCCGAGGGCCTTTCCGAGGCGGTCAAGATCGCCGAGGAGAAGCTGGGCGGCCAGGTCGGCCGGCTGCACTACCTGAGTGTGCCGCCGGCGGCGGCCACGGCGGTGATCCAGATGCTGCGCGAGGCCGACCTGGTGGACCGGTCGCGGGTGGTGATGGAGAAGCCGTTCGGCACCGACCTGCAGAGCGCCATCGCCCTGAACGACAAGGTGCACGAGACGTTCCGCGAGCGGCAGGTCTTCCGGATCGACCACTTCCTGGGCAAGGAGGCGGCGCAGAACATCCTGGCGTTCCGGTTCGCCAACGGGCTGTTCGAGCCGATCTGGAACCGCAACTTCATCGACCACGTGCAGATCGACATCCCCGAGACGCTCGGCCTGGACAAGCGGGCCAACTTCTACGAGGTGACCGGGGCGTACAAGGACATGGTGGTCACCCACCTGTTCCAGGTGCTGGCCTTCGTGGCGATGGAGCCGCCGACCGCGCTGGAGCCGCGGGCCATCAGCGAGGAGAAGAACAAGGTGTTCCGCTCCATGCTGCCGATCGATCCGCACGACGTCGTCCGGGGGCAGTACAGCGGTTACCGGCAGGAGGAAGGGGTGGCCCGCGACTCCGACACCGAGACGTTCATCGCGTTGAAATGCGGGATCGACAACTGGCGATGGGCTGGCGTACCTTTCTACTGCCGGACCGGCAAGCGGATGGCTGAGGGGCTGCGGATCATCTCCATCGCTTTCAAGGAAGCGCCACGGACGATGTTCCCGGTCGGATCGGGGGTCGGCTCGTCCGGTCCGGACCACTTGACTTTTGACCTGGCCGACGAGTCGAAGGTGTCGTTGTCGTTCTACGGCAAGCGACCCGGACCGGGCATGAAGCTGGACAAGCTGAGCATGCAGTTCTCCACCCAGGAGACTGACCGGGCCGGGGACATTCTCGAGGCGTACGAGCGGCTGATCATGGACGCGATGCGCGACGACCACACGCTGTTCACCACGGCGGAGGGCATTGAGAGCCTGTGGGAGCGGTCGGAGGAGCTGCTGCACAACCCGCCGCCGGTGAAGCCGTACGCGCCCGGGTCATGGGGGCCGAACGCCATCCACCAGATGATCGCGCCGCACGCCTGGCGGCTGCCGTTCGAGCGGGCCTGGCGCGCCAAGAGGTAGCGCTAGCACAGGAGTTGCCGAGCGCTAGCATTCTGCGACATGAGGACGTTGTATCTCCGTAACGTGCCCGATGAGGTCGTCGAGCGGCTGGAACGGCAGGCCAAGGCCGAGTCGACCTCGGTCAACACGGTCGCGGTTCGCGAGCTGACCGAGGTGTCCCGGCGGTTCAACAACGCAGCACTGCTCGCGACCTTGCCGAGCTACGACGTGTCG
>DASQUF010000126.1:0-3886 GCA_035641435.1 Propionibacteriaceae bacterium
TTTCCGGCGCGGCGGCATCCTGATCCGCGACATCCGCCTGTGGCACGCCGGGATGCCGAACCGCACCCGCGAGCCGCGGCCCATGATCGCGATGATCCACGCGAGCGGCTGGCTGGAGACGGGGACGCCGTTGGTGTTCCCGACCGGCACCGAGTCCTTCTTCGACCATCCGGTCCTCCGCACGGCGGCCCATTTCACCGACGGTCCGATCGACTACCTCGCCGAGCCCGAGGCGTTCGAGTACGAGCCCGCTGGGTGAGGCGCTCCTGACCGGCCGGAATCGCGTAGCGTCTGGCCATGGCGAAGAAGGCGAAGCCGCCGAAGATCAGCAACGCCGCGTACGAGGCGGAACTGTTCCGGCTGCAGACGGAGCTGGTCACGCTGCAGGAGTGGGTCAAGGCCACCGGCACCCGCATCGTGATCATCTTCGAGGGGCGGGATGCGGCCGGCAAGGGCGGCACGATCAAGCGGATGACCGAGTACCTCAGCCCCCGCGTCGCCCGGGTCGCCGCGCTGCCGAGCCCGACCGAGCGGGAGCGCGGCCAGTGGTACTACCAGCGCTACATTGCCCATCTTCCGGCCAAGGGGGAGATCGTGGTCTTCGACCGCTCCTGGTACAACCGCGCCGGCGTCGAGCGGGTCATGGGCTTCTGCACCCCGGAGGAGTATGACCGGTTCATGACCCAGACCCCGGTGTTCGAGCAGATGCTGATCGACGACGGGATCCTGCTGCGGAAGTACTGGTTCTCGGTCTCCGACGCCGAGCAGCTCAAGCGGTTCCGGTCGCGGCGGAACGACCCGGTCCGACAGTGGAAGCTGAGTCCGATGGACCTGGAGTCGATCAACCGCTGGGAGGACTACTCCCGGGCCAAGGACGAGATGATGGTGCACACAGACACCATGTTCAGCCCCTGGTACGTCGTGGAGTCCGACATCAAGAAGCACGCGCGGCTGAACATGATGGCGCACCTGCTCTCGACCATCCCGTACGAGCAGGTGCCGGGTCCGCAGGTCGACCTGCCGGAGCGGCTGACCACGACGTCGGGCTACCAGCGGCCACCGCGCGACCTGTCCACCTACGTTCCCGACTACGCCGCCACGCTGATGGCGGAGAAGGCCAAGGCATCATGAAGAAAGAGGAGCGCAGCGACTTCCGGCCCCTGCGGCGAGCAGTGTCATGACGGCACGCTTCGCGCAGTGGACTCTGGACGTCCACGACGTCGAACGGATGCTCGCGTTCTGGTCGGCGGCGCTGGGCTACGACATCGACGGCGACCACCTGCGGCCGCCGCCGGACGCGGAGCCGGGAGCACCGACGGTGTGGTTGCAGCGCACCGTGGCGAGCAAGAGCGGCAAGCTGCGCGGGCACGTCGACCTCTACGTGGAGGGCGAGGGCACCGTGGCCAGGGAGGTGAACCGGCTGATCGGGCTGGGCGCCCGCCGGGTGGATGTGGGCCAGACCGGCGACGAGGGCTTCGAGGTGCTCGCCGACCCCGAGGGCAACGAGTTCTGCGTACTGCACCGACGCTGGCGCCGCCCCTGACGCGCTCTCCCTCTACGCCCGCTTAGGCGGAGTACGGGACCGGGATGTCCTTCTCCACCGTCTCGGCTGAGTCGGTGACCGCCGTGCCGGAGGCCAGACCGAGCTCGTGTCTCACGAGGTCGCGACCCTGCACCATCCAGACGGTGACCTGCCAGCCGTCGCCCGACTCAGCGACCTGCGGTGGCTTGACCTTGCTGCGGTAGTCCTCCACCAGCGCGTCCCGCGTGCTCTCCTCCGCGGCCGTCGGCTTCGGCAGCCACTTGATGTCGTCCACGCTGTCGATCCGGTACGCGAACGCCCGGAAGTCGCGTGTCACGTCCAGGAAGACCGCAGCGACGTCGGCCGCCCGCTCGGCGGAGTCGATCTGCACCCCGGCCTCGGTCAGCACGGTGGAGAACGCGTCCGGCTGGCCGGACAGCACCTCCGCCCGCCCGTCGTCGGACAGCGCGACGAAGAACCGCTTCGGACGCGGCGGCGTCTGGTTCTGCACGTCGAGGATCTGCCACCCGGACAGCCAGTCCGCCGGAATCGGCGTGAGGGTGGTCTGCGGGTTCTCGACCAGCTTCGCGTTCACCGGACTGGTGCTCTGGAGGCCGGCCACCAGTCGGCCGCGTACGTCGCTCGGAGGGCTAGTCACGCTCAGGCCCGGCGTCGTCGAGGGCGTGGCTGCCGGCTCGGGCCCACCCGGGCTGCAGGCCGTCAACGCCGTCGTCAGCAGCAGGGCTGCTCCGGCGAACAGGGCGCGCACTCTCCGGCTGTGCTGTCGGATCATGCTGGTCCGACGATGCTGGGTGTCCGTCCGGTTCCACGTCTTCCTCATCAGTTCACGCTGTCCCAGTAGTCGCCGTAGTACTCCGGATAGGACTGGCCGTTGGTCGAGGTGACGATGTTGCCATTGTAAAACTCGCCCCGGACGGCCTCCCAACCTGCGCGTTCGGCCTGAGCTCTGGTCTGGCCGTCCTGGATCGCCTGCTGGTACGCGGTGTCGTACGCCCGCTCGGCCGGCTGTCGGCCGACGGTGTACCCGGCGATCCGGAGCTCCTGCGCCGCCTGGATCTGCTCGACGGTGCCGTCGACCTCCTCGTTCACCGCGGTGGTCACGTAGTCGTCGCGGCTCTGCGTGTTCGCGTTGGCCGACCGGCCGTTGACCGTGGCCTGGGCGTGGTTGGCCTCGTGCACCACTACGGCGGCGTCGTCGTAGCCCTCGCCCAGGACGATCTCCGTCCCGTTCCAGTACGCGCCGGTCTCGCCGGGGTCGATCACGATCGGGATGTTGTTGTCGGCCAGCCACTGCAGGGTCCGCCGGCCGCTCTCGGTACTCAACAGCCTCTGGACGAGCTCGGAGTCCCGGTCAAGACCGTCAGGGATGTCGACATCCGCCGGGTCCGTCCGGTCCCCGCCGTCACTGTCCGGCCCGTCGGCGCAGGCGCCGACGCCCACCGCCGCGCTGACGTTGCAGACGGCGTCGGACAGCAGCGGGCCGACGGGGGTCAGCCGGGCCGCCCAGACGACGGCGACGATCAGGGTGGCGGCGATGGCGAACGCGGCGGCGTACTCCAGGGTCGACGCGCCGAAGTCGCGCCGACCGGCTCGCCTCTGCATGCTCGTAGCCTCGCGGCAACCGGTGCGAGCTCGACAGAGACGTCAGACCTAATCAGAGGCCTGTTTCCGCAACCGCTCCTGGGCCTGGTGCTGGGCCCACGGACCCACGGCCGCATCACGGGGCGGGTTCCCCTGAATTCTTGACCGGCGTTTCACCACTCCTCGGCGTGGCGCCCCTCTTGACCCGCACTGGGGTCAGTTTCTCTGGTGAGCAACGTGCTCACCCCGGCGACGCACCACTGATGCGGCGACCAGCGGTGGTCAGGCGTCGCCCCTGAATTTGTGACTCGACTCGTCCCCAGAACCCGCGACACGCCGGGGAGCGGTGAAACGCGCGTCAGATACTCAGGCATGCAGGCGACCTTGGCTTCCTCACAGTGGGGCAACCAGGGCCACAGGGAGAGTGTCAGGTGTTACGGGCGCGCTGCCACCAGAGCGGCAGCGCGATGGCCATCTGCGCCACGGCGACGACCAGGGCGCCCAGCAGGAAGTCGCTCAAGGAGGCCCCCGGCGTGACCGCCGGCAGCCGCAGCTGGGCCAGCCCGAGCAGCAGGACGAACACCGCGATGCCCACTCCAGCCGCCGCTGCGGCGTACGCGACGATCTGGTCCCGCTCGGGTCGCAGCACGATTCCGAGACCGACTCCGGCCAGCAGCCCGCCGGCGATGATCATCAGCACCGACAGGCCCGGCCGGTCGCGCAGCGCGCCGCTCGCACCCAGCACGGCGACCGCCAGGAAGT
>DASQUF010000127.1:0-13845 GCA_035641435.1 Propionibacteriaceae bacterium
GCTTCAAGCCCGCCCTCTGGCGCCCTCTGACGGGTCGAGATAGACCTTGCGACTGAAGATCGCGTGGGCGCCGGTCACCCGGTCCAAGAACAGCAGGCCGGCACAGTGGTCGACCTCGTGCTGCAACGCCCGGGCCTCGAAGGCGTCGGTGGTGATTGTCACCGTCTCGCCGGTCAACGGCAGAGCGCCGGTGACGGTGAGCCGGGTCGCCCGTTTGACGTCGCCGGTCAGGTCGGGCACCGACATGCAGCCCTCACGGCCCTTCTCGTACCGGCTGGCCGTGGCCACCTCCGCGTTGACCAGGACGATCAGCCCGTGCTGGGTCCGGGCCTTGGGATGGTGCGAGACGTCGACGCAGAAGGCCTGCCCACGGGCGCCGATCTGGGGGGCGGCGAGGCCGACGCAGCCGGGCGACACCCGCATCGTGGCCACCAGGTCCGCACACAGCTGGCCCACCTCGGGGTCGGCGGGGTCGAGCGGCGGACCGTGCTCGGCGAGCACCGGGTCCGGGGCCCGGACGACGTCGCGCACCCGGCCCCGCGGCAGCACCGGCAGGGTGAGAGTCACAGGTCGTCGTTCTCCACCGGGCGCACCGTGACGTCCACCCCCAGGTCGCGGCCCGCGTCGGTCAGCGCCGTCTGCAGGGCAACGGCATCGGCGGCCGGCGGCAGGTCGACCTCGGCGACCAGCACGTAGAGCGATCCGGTGAGCCGAGTGGTCAGGTCGGTGATGTTGCCGCCTGCCTCGGCAATGGTCCCGGCCAGGCGGGCCACGATGCCCAGCCGATCGGCGCCGTGCACGGTGACCAGATGGGTTGAGCCGACGGGGGTTGGCCGGTGTTCGTTGGGCACCGCGCGCACGGTGACCGCGAGGGACCGGTCGACGGCCGCGACCAGGGCCTGCTCGACCTCGGCCGGAGCGGCCTCTCCGGCGCAGATCAACGTCATGGCGAAGTGGCCCCGGAGCAGGGTCATCGATGAGTCCTCGAGGTTCATCCGGTACGCCGACAGCACCTCGGCCGTCCGCGCGATGATGCCGGGCCGGTCGTGACCGACCACGGTGATCGCCAGGGAGTCCACCCGGCGCATTCTGCCAGCCGCCCCTGACCGCCGCTGCCGTGTGCAGTTCCGCTGGCTCGCCGCTTATGTCTGGGAGTCTCCCCGGGTAGACCCGCGAAACTGACGCTGCGCCCGCGAAACCTCATAGGTCAAGCGCCAGATTCCCGGGTATACGTGCGAACCACAGACGGCGTCGGGCCGTCAGGGGCGGGCAAGCAGCTCCAGTGCGATCCCGTCCAGGATGTCGGACTCGCTGACCAGCATGCCCGGCGCCGGCGTACGCGCCGCCACGCGCGAGGCGATCAGGGAGCCGCCGGTGATGACGTCGGCGCGGCCCGGGTGCATCGACGGCAACGCCCGGATCTCCTCGACGGTGAGCCGGCGCAGCTTCTCCAGCAGCGCGGCCACCTGGTCGGACGGGATCAGCGACCCGTGCACCCGGGACCGGTCGTACTCCGGCAGCTCCAGATAGACCCCGGCCAGGGTTGTGGCGGTCCCGGCCACCCCGATCCAGGTGCGGATGGCGCCGAAGTCGACGCCCGAGCGGTCCAGCAGGTCGTCGATGTATCCGGTCGCCGCGGCCACCGCCTCCGGCGCCGGCGGGCCGGCCTTGAGAAAGCGCTCGGTCATCCGCACCGATCCGATGTCCAGCGAGACGGCGAAGCTCATCTCCCCGGCCGCCGTGCCGACGATGAGCTCGGTGGAGCCCCCGCCGATGTCCATCACGAGCACCGGCTCGGCCTCTGCCATCACCCCACTGAGCGCCCCGGTGAAGGACAGCCGCGCTTCCCGATCGCCGCTGATCACGTCTGGGGTGACGCCGAGCCGACTGCGCACGCCGGCGAAGAACTCCTCCCGGTTGCGGGCGTCGCGGGACGCCGAGGTGGCCACGAAGTGGATCCGGTCGACCGGCACCCCGGCCGCAGCGATCAGGTCGGCGTATACCTCCACGACGGCGAAGGTCCGGCGCAGCGCGTCGGGGTGGAACTCACCTGTGGCGTCCACGCCCTGGCCGAGCCGCACGATCTCGGTCCGCCGCGCCCGCTCGATCAGGGCACCGTCAGGGCCAGGACCGGCGATCAGCAGGCGAAGGGAGTTGGTGCCGCAGTCGACGGCCGCGACTGCGGTCATCGGAGGTTCAAGGGGGTCGTCCCCCTTGTGTCGGTACGGGGGGTCACCGGTCCGCCTCCAGACAGGGCCGAGTCCAGAACTCCCCGAGAGCCTCGACCGTCTCGTCACCCAGGGGGTTCACTCCCGGACCGGCCGCCAGGGCGTGCGCGGCCAGGGCGTGCAGGCACTTGACCCGGTCGGGCATGCCGCCGGCGCTGACCTCGGCGATCTCGGGCACCCAACCGAGCTGCTCGCGGTCATGGAGGTAGTGCTGGTGGGCCCGGCGGTAGCGGTCGGCGAGCTGGTCGTCGTGCTGCAGGCGGGCGGTCATGTCCGCCATCAGGCCGCTCGCCTCCAGCGTGGAACAGGCCGCGGTGGCCCGTGGGCAGGTCAGGTAGTACGTCGTCGGGAATGGGGTGTCGTCGGGCAACCGGGGTCGGGTCGCCACCACCGCCGGCCGTCCACACGGACAGCGGTAGGCGACGCCCGCCACCCCCCGAGGTGGTCGGTCCAGCTGGGCGGTGACCGCCACCTCATCCGCCACCGTCATCGCCTCGAGCACGCCGGCCATTCTCGCAGCCCGGCCTGATTAGGCTGCCAGCATGTCGGGAGCCGGCGGGGTCGCTGTGGTGGGCAGCATCAACGTTGACCTGACGGCGTTCGTCTCGCCGCCGCCCCGACCCGGCGAGACGGTGGTCGGCGACCGGTTCTCGATGGTCCTGGGCGGCAAGGGGGCGAACCAGGCCCTGGCCGCCGCCCGCGCCGGGTCGCCCACGGTGATGATCGGCGCCGTCGGCGACGACGCCTTCGCCGAGCTGGCCCGGACCGGTCTGGCCGAGGCCGGCGTCGACATCTCGGGCGTACTCACGGTCGACGGCCCGACCGGGGTCGCCCACATCCGGGTGGACACGGCGTCGGCGCAGAACGACATCGTGCTGCTGGGCAACGCCAACGACCGGCTCACCGGCGACGCCGTCGAACAGGCCCTGCGCGCCGTACGGGACCGAGTCTCGGTGGTGCTGATGCAGCTGGAGACCTCCGTGGAGGTCCTGCAGCGAGTCGCCGCCCTCGGACCCGAGCTCGGCCTGCCGCTGATCCTCGACCCCGGGCCGGCGCCGGCCGCGCCGCTGCCCGAGGAGATCTGGGCCGGCGTACGCCTGACCAAGCCGAACGAGCACGAGGCGTCGACGATCACCGGGATCTCTGTGCGCGACGCCGACTCGGCCGGGCAGGCGGGGCGATGGTTTCTGGATCGCGGCGTAGGCACAGCGGTCATCACGCTCGGCGAACGCGGCGCGGTGCTGGTCGAGGCGGACGAGGTGACCGCGCTGCCGGCCTACCGGGTGAAGGCGGTCGACACGACCGCGGCGGGCGATGCGTTCACCGGCGCCCTCGGCGCCGCGCTGAGCCAGGGAGGTCCGCTGAGCGAGGCGGTACGCCGCGGCATGGCCGCCGCAGCGTTGGCCGTGACCGTACGCGGGGCCAGCCCCAGCCTGCCCACCGCGGCGGCCGTCGACCAGTTCCTGCGGGACCGGGCTTAGGGCCTAGTGTCGCGAGTCACCATCGCCCGAGCGCCCGGTCCAGCCGGCGCTGCAGCCCGTCGGCGTCGAGGACCTCGATCCGCCCGCGGCGGAGCCGGACCGCGCCCTGGCGCTCCAGGTCCCGCAGCACCTCGTTGACCGTGGGCCGGGTGGTGCCCGACATGAGCCCGAGCTCCTCCTGGGTCATCGGGATCGGCGCTTCGCCGTACTCCTCGGCCAGCACCAACAGGCGGCGGATCACCCGGAGATGGGCGGCCACGAACAGCATCTCGAGCAGGTGCTCCGACAGCCGGGCCACCTGAGCGGCGAGCGAGGCGACGAGAAATCGGTCCACCTGCGGGTCGGCAGCCCGCAGCGACTCGAACTGGCGCCGGCGCAATGCGATGGTCTCGCAGGCCTCGAGGGCGGTCACCGTCGCGGTCCGCCGGGCCTGCGGGTCGATGAGGGCGAGCTCGCCGAACACCTGGCCCGGACCGAGCACGGCGAGGATGACCTGGTCACCCTGCGGCGTGAGCACCCGAACCGCGACGCGTCCGCGCTCCAGCAGGTGCAGCGCGTCGGCCGGGTCCCCGTGGTGGAACAGCGTCTCGCCGCGGGCGAAGCGCCGGCGTCGGCCGGCCCCCAGCACCCGCTCACGGTCCGCCGCCGACAGGCTGGACAGCACGGGCCAGTCCGTCACGAGCGGCCACGCTAACGCGCCAGGCCGCCAGCGGGAACCAGGGGTGGCACGAGCCCCCCGCGCGTGCCACCCCAGCTTGGTCACCACCGCCGCGAGGCCGGCGGTGGTGAAGTCAACGGACCGCTAGTGGCCCTCCACGTCGTCGTCGCCATCGTTGGTGTTCCCGACGACGCCCTCGGGCTCGGTGTCCTCGGGCACGGCGGGATCGGGCTGAACGGGCATCGCGCACTCCTGAGGGATTGGGGCCCGGGGGGCTCCCGCGGCAGCTGATTGGGTATACGAAGCATGCCGTGCGCGCTACCGACTGGTCTGTCGGCCGGCTGACACAAGAAGTGTCGGCGGGCCGACACTGGCGGTTCGACCGGCGGGTGAGCTAGCGCGGCCGGGTGTCCTCGGTGATCGGCTTGTCCGTCGCCTCGCGGGGCGGCGGCACCGGGGCCGGCTGGTCAGCGGCCGCGACCGAACCCCACAACTTGGCCCACCAGGCGTCCCCCGGCTCCTCTACCGGAGCGGCCTCGCCGGTGATCTCCGCGCCACCGCCCAGCGGCTTGCCCTCGGCGTCGACCACCTTGTATCCCGTCTCGCCGGGCACCACCCAGCCCAGCCGCTGCCGGGCCTGGGACTTGACGTACTCCTCGTCCTGCCACCGCGCCAGGTCGCCCTCCAGCTCGACGATGCGCTGCTGCCGGTCGGCGATCTCGGCCTTGGTCGCGGCGATGTCGTGCGCCTGGGCGTAGTAGATCCGCAGGCTGGACGCGTACGAGATGGTCAGGATCAGCAGCACCACGGTCAGCGCGATCGCCCGGGCAGTCAGGCTGCTGCTCGGGCCGCGCCGGGCCGACGTCGGGCCGGCGACGGTGACCGCCATCGGCTCCCCGCCGCCGGCGGCGCCCGGAGCCCGCCGTGTCGTCGCCCGGGTGCGCGACCTCCCTCGTCCCGGTCCAGAACCGGGACGAGACGGCGTACGCGGACCCGCAGGCACTAATCAGCCCTTGAACCGTGGAAACGCTGAGGCGCCGGCGTAGCGGGCGGCGTCGTCGAGGTCCTCTTCGATCCGGAGCAGCTGGTTGTACTTGGCCACCCGGTCCGTCCGCGCGGGCGCGCCGGACTTGATCTGGCCGCAGTTGGTGGCCACGGCGAGGTCGGCAATGGTGGTGTCCTCGGTCTCGCCGGAACGGTGGCTCATCATGCAGGAGAACCCGGCCCGGTGAGCAAGGTTGACCGCATCCAGTGTCTCGGTCAGCGAGCCGATCTGGTTGACCTTGACCAGCAACGCGCTGGCCGCCTTCTCGTCGATGCCCCGCTGCAGCCGGGTCACGTTGGTCACGAACAGGTCGTCGCCGACCACCTGGACCCGGTCACCGAGCCGGCCCATCAGCGCGGACCAGCCGGTCCAGTCGTCCTCGGCCAGCGGGTCCTCGATGGACACGATCGGGAAGTCGGCGATCCAGCCCTCGTAGATTGCGGTCATCTCCTCCGCCGACCTGGCGCCGCCCTCCCAGGTGTAGACACCGTTCTCGAAGAACTCCGACGCCGCTACGTCAAGGGCCAGAGCGATGTCGGTGCCCAGCCGGAGGCCGGCGCCCTCCACCGCCGTGGAGATCAGCTCGAGCGCGGCCCGGTTGGCCGGCAGGTTGGGCGCGAACCCACCCTCGTCGCCCAGCCCAGTGGACAGGCCCTGCTTCCTCAGCACCGACTTGAGGGCGTGGTAGACCCCGGCGCCCTGCTCCACGGCGTCCCGGAAGGTCGCTGCGCCGATCGGGGCGATCATGAACTCCTGGACGTCGACGTCGGAGTCCGCGTGCGCCCCGCCGTTGACGATGTTCATCATCGGCACCGGCAGCAGATGCGCATTCGGTCCGCCGACGTAGCGGTAGAGCGGCAGGTCCGCGGAGTGGGCTGCCGCATGGGCCACCGCCAGCGAGACGCCGAGGATCGCGTTGGCGCCGAGCTTGCTTTTGTTGTCGGTGCCGTCGAGGTCGAGCATGGCCTGGTCCACCAGCCGCTGCTCGCTGGCCTCGTAGCCCACCAGCTCCGGTCCGAGCTGGTCGATCACCCCCAGCACGGCCTTGCTAACACCTTTGCCGCCGTACCGGCCGTCGCCGTCGCGCAGCTCAACCGCCTCGAACGCTCCCGTGGATGCGCCGGAGGGCACCGCGGCGCGGCCCTCGGATCCGTCGTCGAGGATGACCTCCACCTCGACGGTGGGGTTGCCGCGAGAGTCGAGGATCTCGCGGGCGCCGATGAACTCGATACTGGCCACCTGGAACACGCCTTTCGCCAAGCCTTGCCGGATGGTTGCCCCAGCAGACTATCGGCGCGGGGACCAGCGACGGATCAGGCGGGCGGGTGCGTCTACGGAGTTTGCCTCGGGTCCACCGCGCACGCGGGGCGTCAGACCGTCGGCGGGCGGCGGCGGATGGCCGCTGCGACGTTCACCCCGACGATTCCCGCCCAGGCGACCAGCACTCCGACAATCCCAGGGTCGACCACGCTGCCGCTGATCGCCGTGATGGGCACGCCGACGCCCAACGAGACGATGCCGAGCACGAACCGCTGGGTCCGCGACTCCTTCTCCGCCTTGGCCAGGTGGTCGCTGCGCTCGGCCTCCCGGCGGAGCTCCGACGCCCGCATCAGGGCCAGCTGGTTGACCCGGTCGAGCAGCCCTTCAGCGATGGCCTCTTCGTACTCCAGGCCCAGCTCACGGCGGGCCGCCAGGGCCGCCTGGACGTCGCGCCGGGTCTCCTCGTCAGGCGTGGACATGTCGACACTCTAGAGCCGCCATCGACGTGATGGGATATGTCGGTGAGCCGGGCGACCGAGGGCGCGAACCGCCGGCTGCTGCGGGCGCGGGACGCGATGGACCGCGCGTACGCCGAACCGCTCGATATCGCCGCGCTGGCCCGGATCGCCTACGTCTCGGAGGCCTACTTCATCCGCAGCTTCCGGGCGACCTTCGGCGAGACTCCGCACCGCTACCTGCAGCGCCGCCGAGTGGAGCGGGCCATGTTCCTGCTCCGCTCGACCGACCGCCGTGTCACCGACATCTGCCTGGAGACCGGCTTCACCAGCCTGGGCACCTTCAGCCGCACCTTCGCCGAGATCGTCGGCGAGCCACCGACCGCGTACCGGGCCCGCGGGCCGTTGCCGGCGGTGCCGTCCTGCTTCGCGATGGGCTGGGCCCGGCCGAGCAGCGACCTGCCGAACGGGGCAGTTTCGGAGAAGCGGAGGTCCCGGCCGGGAGATTAGCGTCGCGGACATGATCACGTCACTCGGTATCACCCAGATCTTCGTCCTCGACCAGGACCAGGCCCTCGACTTCTACGTCGGCAAGCTCGGGCTCGAGCTCGTCGACGACGTGGACTTCGGGGTCATGCGCTGGCTCACCGTGCGGGTGCCCGGCGAGGACCGGCAGGTTCTGCTGGAGCGCCCCGACCCACCGCGCTACGACCCGGCCACCACGGACTCGATCCGCGAGATGGTCACCAAGGGCGCCTCCGGCGGTCACCTGTTCTTCTACGCCGATGATGCGCACGCTATGCACGCCGACCTCAAGACCAAGGGGGTTGAGCTGCCGGAGGAGCCGACCGAGCAGAGCTACGGCATCGACTTCGGCTTCCGCGACCCCTTCGGCAACCACCTCCGCATCGCCCAGCGCTACGCCGACTCCACCTGACTCTCCCCCTTCTGACCACTCCGCGGCACTAACCCGACTCCGCTGCCGTTGCTACGGCAGCGGAGTCGGCGTAAGTACCGCGGAGTGAAGTAGGTCCGGCGGCTTATCCACAGATGCGGTCGAAGTGGGTTCCGCCAGAGGCCCCTGGTCCACTGCACTGTCGCCCATGACCGACGACATCGTGCTCACGCAGACCCTTCGTACGCGAGGTCTCAACACCGACGACATCGCCCGGCTGACCCGGATCGGAGAGCTGGCCAGGGTTCGACGAGGCGCATACGCCTACGCCCAGGACGGCGAGCAGACACCCGAGATGCACCATCGGCGCCTGGTCCTGGCGACCGCGCCGCAACTGCTCGACGGATCCGTGGTCAGCCACGGATCGGCCGCGGTGCTCCACGGACTGCCCGTCTGGCGAACCGCCATCGAGAAGGTGCACGCCACCTGCAGCCGCAGCGGCCACGGCAAGCGCCGAAGCGTCGTACACGTCCACGGCGCGCCACTGCCAGCGTCAGACCTCACCGTTGTCGACGGGATCGTGGTGACCGCTCTGGCGCGGACCGTGCTCGATCTGGGCCGCACCCGACCGATGGAGCAGGCCGTCGCCGCCGGCGACGCCGCGCTGCGCCTCGGGCTCTCCCCTGCCGCGCTGCACCTCGGGCTGCTCGGCATGGAGCGCTGGCCCGGGGTACGTGCCGCCCGCCGGACCATCGACTTCCTGGACGGCGCCAGCGAGAGCGTCGGCGAGTCGGTGAGCCGCGTGCGAATGCACCTGGACGGACTGCCCACTCCGGAGCTTCAGCAGGAGATCCTGGGACCGGATGGTCAGGTCATTGCCCGCGTTGACTTCCTGTGGCGAAAGCAGCGGGTCGTGGGTGAGTTCGACGGGAAGATGAAGTACGGGCGACTGCTCAGGCCTGGCCAGACGGTGTCGGACGTCGTCTTTGACGAGAAGGTGCGCGAGGACCGGATCCGCGATGAGGACCACCGGGTAGTCCGCTGGATCTGGCCGGACCTCCGGCAGCGGTGGGTGCTGCGGGACCGGGTCCTCCGGGCCCTCGACCGCCGTGGCTGACTGACTCCGCGGCACCTACCCGGACTTAGCGGCCGCAGCAACGGCCGCGGAGTCGGCCTAGCTGCCGCGGAGTGCGTCTGGGGCGGTCTCGGCGGCGACCACCTGCCGCTCGAGGGCGCGTAGGGCGTCGCGAACGGCCTGGTCCGGATCGACCCCGGCTGCCTCGGCGCGGGCGGCCAGGGCCAGGATCTCGACGCCCACCTGCTCGGCGGTCACCGGCGCGTCGGGCAGGTCCACCCCGACCCGGCGGGACCGGGCGCGGCTGATGATCTTGTTCGCCCGAGCGAGCGCAGACAGCTGCTCGGGGATGCCGTCCAGCACCGAGGTCCGGCCCTTCTCCGCGGCCTTGCGCTGCTCCCAGGAGTAGTTCAGGTCGCTCGGCACCTCGCCGGCGGCGAACACGTACGGGTGCCGGGCGATGAGCTTGTCGGCGATTCCCCGGGCCACGTCCTCCAGGTCGAAACCGTCGGGGCTCTCGGCGGCGATCTCGGCGTGGAAGAGCACCTGCAGCAGCAGGTCCCCCAGCTCTTCACGCAACAGGTCGACGGTCCCGGACTCGATCGCCTCGACAGTCTCCGCGGTCTCCTCGATCAGGTACTGCACCAGAGAGCGGTGGGTCTGCTGGGCGTCCCAGGGACAGTCCGCGCGCAGCCGGGTCATCACCGCGACCAGGCGCTCCACCTCGGGCAGCGGCACGTCGACGGCGCGCGTCAGGGATTCGGGGTGGCCAGCGCGGCCGGCTTGGACAGCGAGCCGGTCTGCTCCACCGAGGTGATCAGCTTCTGCGCAGGGTCGAGTACGCCGAACCGCGGGTTGAGCGTCACCGGACGCTCCCGCACGGCGGCGAGATAGGCGTCGGCTCCCATCTCCTCGGACACGATCTGCTGGTCGGCCACGTCGTACGCCAGGGCCTTGGCGTCGGGCGACGCGAGCAGGACGGCCAGGTCCGTGGTCCGCAGGAACTCGTCCCGCTGGCTGTCGGTGACCTGAATATTCCGGGTCGCCGCGATCTGCTCGGCCAGCGCGCCGTGGATCATCGCGTTGACCACCGCGTCCCGGGAGACCTGCTGTCCCTCCTGCAGGGTGGAGCTCACCCCGGCGATCGCCCGGTCGAACTGTCCCTGGGTGATCCGGTCGTCCCCGACGTACGCGACCACGCCGGGTTCGGCGTTCCCGCACGCCGCGAGCGCGAGTACGGCGGCCGCCGACACCAGTCCGCCGCCGATCCTGCGCCATACCTTCATCCGCTGCATCCCATCCTCATGCTGATTCCTGGGCGATCTTAGTGGCGTCGGCAGGCAGCAGGATCTGCTCGATCACCTTGGAGCACCAGTTCAGCAGGGCGCGGTCGGTGACTGGCGGCCCGCCGACGGTGGCACTGAGCGGCCGCGGTACCAGGATGAATCCGGCCGCCTCCTTGACCACGCTGCGCGGGTAGAGCCGCTGCAGACGCATGGCCTTCGAGTCGGGCAGGGACGCCGGCCCGAACCGGATGAAGGTCGACTGGGTGACGATGTCGGTCAGCCCGGCCGCCCTGGCCAGCAGCCGGAACCGCGCCACCGCCAGCAGGTTCTGCACCGGCTCCGGCGGCTCGCCGTAGCGGTCGTGCAGCTCAGCCTCGACGCCCTTGACGTCGGCCTCGCTCCGCACCTCCGCCAGCCGCTTGTACATCTCCAGCCGCAGCCGCTCCGACTCCACGTAGTCTCCGGGCAGGTGGGCGTCCACCGGCAGCTCGATCCGCATCTCCGGCTCGGGCTCGGTGTCGGTGCCGCGGTACTCGGCCACCGCCTCGCCCACGAGCCGGATGTAGAGGTCGAAGCCGACGTCGGCGATATGCCCGGACTGCTCGCCGCCGAGCAGGTTGCCCGCCCCGCGGATCTCCAGGTCCTTCATGGCTACGGCCATGCCGGCCCCCAGGTCGGTGTGGGCGGCGATGGTGGCCAGCCGGTCGTGGGCGAGCTCGGTGAGCGGCCTGTCCGGCGGGTAGAGGAAGTATGCGTACCCCCGCTCCCGTCCCCGGCCGACGCGACCGCGCAGCTGGTGCAGCTGGGACAGGCCCATCAGGTCGGCGCGCTCGATCAGCAGGGTGTTGGCGGTGGAGATGTCCAGCCCGGCCTCGACGATCGTGGTGCAGACCAGGACGTCGGTCCGCCGCTCCCAGAAGTCGACCATCACCTGTTCCAGCCGGTGCTCCCCCATCTGTCCGTGAGCGGTGGCCACCCGGGCCTCCGGCACCAGCTCGGCGATCTTGCGCGCGACCTTGTCGATGCTCTGCACCCGGTTATGCACGTAGAAGACCTGGCCCTCGCGGAGCAGCTCGCGGCGGATGGCCGCGGTCACCTGGCCCTCGTCGTAGGGCCCGGCGAAGGTCAGCACCGGGTGCCGCTCCTCCGGCGGGGTGGCGATGGTGCTCATCTCCCGGATCCCGGTGATCGCCATCTCTAGGGTGCGCGGGATCGGTGTGGCGGACATGGCTAGCACATCGACGGCCGTACGCAGCCGCTTCAGCTGCTCCTTGTGCTCGACGCCGAACCGCTGCTCCTCGTCGATCACCACCAGGCCGAGGTCTTTGAACTTCATCTCCGGCGAAAGCAGTCGGTGAGTGCCGACCACCACATCGACCTTGCCGTCAGCCAGCCCCTCGATGGTGGCCTTCGACTCGGCGTCGCTCTGGAACCGCGACAGGGGTGCAACGTTGATCGGGAAGCCGGCGTACCGGTCGGCGAAGGTGGCGTGGTGCTGCTGCACCAGGAGAGTGGTCGGCACCAGGATGGCCACCTGCTTGCCGTCCTGCACCGCCTTGAACGCGGCGCGGACCGCGATCTCGGTCTTGCCGTAGCCGACGTCGCCGCAGATCAGCCGGTCCATCGGCACGACCTGCTCCATGTCCCGCTTGACCTCCTCGACGGCGGCCAGCTGGTCGGGCGTCTCGACGTAGCTGAAGGCATCCTCCAGCTCCCGCTGCCAGGTGGTGTCCGGGCCGAACGCGTGCCCGCGGGTGGCCTGCCGGGCCGCGTACAGCTTGATCAGCTCCGCCGCGATCTCCCTGACCGCCTTACGGGCCCGGCCCTTGCGCTTGGCCCAGTCCGCTCCGCCCATCTTGTCCAGAGTCGGGTTCTCCCCACCCACGTAGCGGGTCACCTGGTCCAGCGCGTCCATCGGCACGTAGAGCCGGTCGGCGGGCTGGTTTCGTTTCGACGGCGCGTACTCGATCACCAGGTACTCCCGGGTGGCCCCGGCCACCGTGCGCTGCACCATCTCGCGGTAGCGGCCGACGCCGTGCTGGCTGTGCACCACCGCGTCGCCCGGGGCCAGCTCGAGCGGGTCGATCTGGTTCTTCCGCCGGGCGGGCATCCGTCGGCCGGCCTTGTCCGCCGACCGCTGGCCGGACAGGTCGCCGGCGGTGAAGACGGCCAGCTTGATCGCATCGGCGACGAACCCGTGGGTCAGGCCTCCGGTGACCACTGTGCCCATGCCGGCCAGCGGCGCTTCGGTGAGGTCCTCCACGGTGCGGCTGGGCAGCTCATGCTCGCTCAGCACTTCCGCGAACCGGGCGCTCAGGCCGTGGCCCTCGGCCATCAGCACCACGTGCCAGCCGTCCCGGATCCGCTTGGCGATGTCGTTGACCGCCGACTCGGTGTCGCCGCGGTAGGTCTCGCCGGTGTGGCCGGCGATGATGCGCGACTCGACCCCCTGGGCACTGACCGAGGCACTGAGGTCGACGATCTCGCCGTCATCGGTGCGAATCGGGGCTTGGACGGGCTCAGCCAGCATGGACCCTGAGGCCGATGCCGGGCCGGCGCTGAACGGCGACAACGACCACCAGGCCAGACCGCGAGCCAGAGCGGCGGCGCGTACGTCGGCCAGCGGCCGGTACGACGACGCTCCGAGGTCGATCGGCGCCTGGCCGCCACCGGCCGCGGCGGCCCAGGACGCGTTCAGGAACTCCTCGCTGGTCTTGACCAGGTCGATGGCGCGGCCACGGACCAGCTCGGGGTCGCAGAGCAGGATCTGGGTCTCGGGCGGCAGCAGGTCGACCAGCAGCTCCATCCCGTCGACCAGGGCCGGTGACAGCGCCTCCATGCCGTCCACGGCGTGGCCCTGGGCGATCTTGTCGAGCATCTCGATCAGCTCAGGATGCTGCTGGGACAGGTCGAAGGCGCGCCGGCGTACGTCGTCGGTCAGCAGCAGCTCGCGGCAGGGCGAGGCGATGATCTCGGTTCGGGTGTCGGTACCGGAGCGCTGGTCCGCAACCGAGAAGTAGCGGATCTCCTCGACGGTGTCACCGAAGAAGTCGATCCGGACCGGGTGCTCCTCGGTGGGCGGAAAGACGTCCACGATGCCGCCGCGGACGGCGAACTCGCCGCGCCGCTCGACCAGGTCCACCCGAACGTACGCCGCCCCGACCAGGGCGGTCGCGAGATCGCCGAGATCGATGTCCTCCCCGACGGTCAGGCGGACCGGCTTCAGGTCGCCGAGGCCCTTGACCTGCGGCTGCAGGACGCTGCGGACCGGAGCCACGATCACCCGCGGCGGCGGCAGCTCGTCGTTCCCGACCAGCCGACGCAGCACGGCCAGCCGGCGGCCGACGGTGTCCGAGCGCGGCGACAGCCGTTCGTGCGGCAGGGTCTCCCAGGCCGGGTAGAGCACGGCCGCGTCGGGGTCGAGCAGGCTCTCCAGCGCAGCCACGAGGTCCTCGGCCTCGC
>DASQUF010000128.1:0-2751 GCA_035641435.1 Propionibacteriaceae bacterium
TCGTCCGGGGGGAGCCCTGCCTCGTGATGGCAGCAGCCGTCGAGCGTGACGTTGATCGAGTATCGAAGTGGTCTCATCTCGTTGCTCTCCCTTGATGCGCGCCGCGCGTTCACCGGACCGTACTCAGACGACTGCCGGCGCGATTTCTCATCGGCGCCCCGATCGCACCCCTACTCAACACCGTCGTGGTGCGAACCAGACCGCAGACCGAGCGCGCGACCGATTCGGCGATCCCGCGCAGCCAGCGTGCGACGGCGTGGCCGTCCCGAACTACGGGCACCCCGCGACCGAATCACGGGTCGGATCCCCCGAGCATTCGGTCGCGGGTGCCGCCCACGCGGAGCCGTCGTTATCTCAAGCCCGCGTTGGGCTGTCGCTGACGTCGCCGACGGGGCGATTTGATCCCGTCGTGGACGCGTTCTCTCAGGGCTGTCGCTGACGTCGCCGACGTCGTCGACCATCCACGCGGACCTGCCGTCTTGCGGTTACGGTCCCGCCTCTCGTTCCCGCCGGGCGCGACAGCGACCGAAGGACGAGGATGTGGATCCAGCGAGTGATCATGCCGGTGACGGCGGCGGAGTCGTGGACCGTGGTCGACGACGACGGCGCGGTGGTTGAGCCGGTCGAGCGGTACTTGGCCTACCTCGCCGCCCTGGAGCGCTCGCCGAACACGGTGCGGGCCTACGCGGTGAGCCTCAAGTTGTTCTTCGAGTTCCTCGCCGAGGCGGGGTTGGACTGGGCCCAGGTCGGGGTTGAGGAGGTGGCCCGGTTCGTGGCCTGGCTGCGGGCCCCGGCGGAGAACGTGGTCGTGTTGGAGGCCGGCACCGGCCGGCGGGCACCGGCCACAGTCAACCGTCATCTGGCCGGCGTGTTCGGGTTCTACGATCATCACGCCCGGGCCGGGGTGGGGGTCGCCGCCGAGCTGGTTGCTTGGCGTCGGGTCTCCCGCGGTTCCTACAAGCCGTTCCTGCATCACGTGACCAAGGGTCGGCCCATCCCGACCCGCCCGGTCAAGCTGACCGTGACCCGCCGTGCGCCGCGCACGCTGGAGCCGGAGGCGGTGGTGGCCATTCTGGGTGCCTGCGAGCACCTGCGGGACCGGTTCCTGTTCGCGCTGCTGGCCGAGACCGGCATGCGGGTGGGCCAGGCGTTGGGCCTGCGCCACTCGGACTTCGTGAGCCGGGACCGCCAGGTCCGCATCGTCGCCCGGCCCGACAACGCCAACGGGGCGCGGGCCAAGCTGCGGGAGCCGGCGGTGATCCCGGTGTCGACACCGCTGGTGCGCTTGTACTCGGAGTACATGCACGCCGAATACGGAGAGCTCGACTCCGATTACGTGTTCGTCAACCTGTGGGCCGGGCGGATCGGTCAGCCGTTGGCTTATCCGACGGTTCACGAGCTCGTCGCTCGGATCTCGGCTCGCACCGGGATCGTGTTCACCGCCCACATGCTGCGCCACACCCATGCCACCGAGCTGATCCGCCAGGGCGTGCCCATAGAGGTGGTGGCCCGCCTGCTCACCCACCGCTCCTCGACCACCACCAGCCAGACCTACATCCATCTCGACGCCACCGACATCCGAGAGGCACTGACCCGGGCCGGCGTGTGGGACGAAACGGGGGTCGGTCGATGAGTTCTGGATCCGCGGCCGAAGCATCCGCCCCGCTGACGCTCATCGCTGGCGGCCAAGCCGCCAGCGTCGATGCCGACTACGCCGCCGACCGCTGGGACGCCGCCCGACTCGGTGTGGCCACCAAACGGGGCCGCGGCGCGGCGCGCTTTGACACCATCACCCAGGGCTGGCTGCGAGACCCGGCCAAGCGCTGGTCCCGGTTCCGTCTCGCCACCGGGTGCGCCTTCACCACGATCAGCGCCGGGGCGCTGGCGCTGTCACGCTTTTCTGCCTTCCTGGCGGAGCGTCACCCCGAGGTCGCCGACGAGGCCAGCATCACCCGGGCGGTGTTGGAGGACTACCTGTCCTGGCTTCTGTCCCAGGGCTATTCGGCCTCCACCCGGGCGCTGTCGCTGTCCATGCTGCGGGTGTTCTCCGACGCCTGCCACCGCCACGGCTGGCTGCCTGGGCTGGCCGCCGGGGCGGTCATCTACGTCGAGGAGCTCCCCTTCCACCACGATCAGGTGGCCCGCTTCATCCCCGAGTTCGTGATGGCCCAGCTCGAGTCCGATGCTGCCCTGGCCCAGATCCCCCTCACCACGACACGGCACCTGGTGGTGGTGCTGATCGAGACCGGGCTGCGGGGCGGGGATGCTTGCGCCCTGGCCTTCAACCCGGTGCTGGATGACAGCGTGGGCTGGCCTTGTCTGCGGTTCGAGGCGACCAAGGTCCGCGCTGAACAACTCATCCCGCTCTCGGCCAAGGCGGCCGCCGCCATCCACGCCCAGCAGGCCCACGTCCTCCAGCAGTGGCCGGGCGGCAGCCCGTGGCTGTTCCCCGGCATCGTCGACAACATCGACGGCTCCAAGGCCTACTCGCACAGCTCGCTCCGCGGCCAGCTCGCTCGATGGCAGCAAGTCATCGACTTGCGCGACCAAGCGGGCCAGCCGACACGGGTCACCCCTCACCAGTTCCGCCACACCCTCGGGACCCGGCTCATCAACTCCGGCGTCCCCCAGCACGTCGTGCAGAAGCTGCTCGGCCACGCCAGCCCCAACATGACCGCCCACTACGCCCGCATCCACGACGCCACCATCCGCCAGGCCTTCGACGCCTATCAGCAGCAGCGCGTCAACACC
>DASQUF010000129.1:0-3104 GCA_035641435.1 Propionibacteriaceae bacterium
TCCACCCAGAAGTCGCGGTTGAACCGCCGCTTGAGGTCGGCGGCCTGGCGCTCCAGGGTGTCGGCGAAGGCGGGATCTCGCCAGACCAGACGGGCCAGGCGGGCGCCGCGCACCTTGGCGTCATAGGCGTACCCCTGGAGCTCGCAGGTGGCTCGCGGGAAGCCCGGCAGCGTGCCGTCGTGGTAGGAGATCGAGTCCCAGGAGTCCTTCCAGCACTGGTTCTCGAGCCCGGTCTCCTGGTTGCGACGCTGGTAGGCGACGTACCCGTTCCCCTGCAGGTCCGCGTACTCGTCGATCCAGGCCAACGCCGCCCGGGCCTCGAGCTCCAGTTCCCGCACTAGCCGGGTGTCGCCGGTCCAGCGCTCGTACTCGTCCAGCAGCACGACGAACAGCGGCGTGGCGTCGGCGCAGCCGTAATAGGGCGAATGCGGTCGCTCCTCAAAGGCGGTGAGCTCGCCATAGCGCATCTCGTGGAGGATCCGGCCAGGGTCTTCGTCGCGGAAGTCGTCGAGGCGCGTGCCTTGCCGCAGCGCCAGCTCGCGCAGGGTGGTCGCCGCCAGCTCCTGGTTGAAGGGCAGTGCTTGCAGGCTGGTGAGATGCTGTCGCGCCCGAACATGGTCATGAACCAGGGCAGCCCGGCTGCGGGCAGGCTATGGCGTCCGGCGCTGATCGGCGAGAACCGCAGCGCGGCCAAGTCGACCAGGCTGCGGCGGTAGGTCGTCTTCAGCGGCTCCCAGTCACACTCCAGCTCCGGGGCCGCATCCAGCCACCGGGCCAGGTTGTGCGCCATGTCGGTCCGTGGTCGTCGCGCCTGCCAGGCCAGCCCCGCTCTTCCCTCCCCGCCGTCATCCGTCCCGAGCACTGCGGTGACGACATCCAGGTCGGTCTTCCAGCTGCCGTGCGGTCCGAGCTTGAACTGAAAGGTCAGCCCCTGCCCATCAAGCTCGCACGGTTGCGACGCGGAGATGGCCGTCGACCGCGAGAACATGTCCCGCCGGTAGGCCAGCACGAGCCTGCCGTCCTCGACACGCCCGGAGTAGACACCCTTTTTCTTCAGCGCATCCTTGACCTCGAACAGGTCGGCGAAGTCGCAGTCGGCCTCCAGCCGGACGACGAGTTCAACGGGCTTGTCATCGTGGTTGAGGATGGTCAGCTCCTCGTGGAAGCCGTTGGCTACCGAGCGCTGGCGGATCACCGACAGCTTGGCGTCGACATACACCGTGCCGGTTCCCGGCACGAGGAAGAAGCGGGTCTCAAAGTACTGCAGGTCATCGACCGACAACGGTGTGAGCCGCTCGCCATTGACCGTCAGCACCCAGGTCGACAGAAAGCGTGTGTCGAACGAGAACAGCCCGGTCGGGTCGGTCCGGGAGGCCTCAATGTCGCCACGTTCGTCGCTCACCACGAAGGTGTTCCCATCCAGGATCTTGACCTGGTTCCCGGTCATCGCGAGCTCCTCACGCTGCCCTGAGGCTGCCGGTCGCGCGGCGGTCCAGGAAAGATCCGCTGGATCGCGAACAGCAGCTCGACATCTCCGCCACACACCAGCGCGCCCCGCAGTACCGCCGCGATCGCGTTCTCTTCACCGCGGCACAGCCGCTCGAACAGCGCCCGGTCGGCCCGGATTGTGCAATCCGCCTCGCCGCCTTTGTGCCACGGCGTGATGTCCCCCTTGTCCACGGCGACCAGCCATCGATCGGGGCGACCAGCTTCCAGCAGGTCGAAGCGCACCCGGCCGGTGACCTTGGCCAGCAGCGGCTCGTGCTCACGTTGGCCAAGCCGCTCGAAGAACTCCACAACCGCGTCGCTCATGCACCACCTCACTGTGCGGCCCGTCCGTCGTCCGTGCTCGTCGCTCTGCGCTCTGATGGTCGCGGTCCTGGCCCTGCTCGCTTCTCGGGTACGCTCTCTGCGGCGGCCGCCCACCCTCGGCGCCCGGTTGGTGGAAGTCTCACGGCGACCGAATGAGCCGTCCTCATCCGCGCCGCGTGATTCCGGATAGGGATCGCCTGGGGTCGGCACCTCGATCCTCGGCATTGACCCGGCCATAGCCATGCGCCAGATCACCACCATGGGCCGCTGGTTCGACCTCGGCCTCGGCTGGTTCCTCCCGGCCAAGCGCCGGTGAGATGCCCACAAGTCACCCGTTCCGGGTGATGCGTTGGGTTTGCCGGTGCGCTCCTCTGATGGTGGCGGGGTCCGGACCCCTCGTCCGAGGCCACGGTCGGAGGTGCGGGTGGACCAGTCCAGGCGAATGACCGACCTCAGGCGCCGCGTCGAGCCGGCCGTGCGTCTCGCCCAGAGCGGCCTACCCGGGAGGTTCCTCGGCCGCCTTATCGAGGTCCACTTTCTCGACCGCACGGTCATCCTCGCCGCCCAGGCCTTCAGCGCGATCCTGCCCCTGGTCATCGTGGTGAGCACCATCAGTCCGCACCCGGGCGGTGACAGTCCCGCGACGGTCCTGGTCGGCAAGCTCGGCCTGGATGGCGCCGAGATGTCGTCGCTGCAGACGTCGGTCGCCCCACCTCCATCGGCGCGGGCCTCGATCGGCGGCCTGGGCGTCGTCCTCGCCCTGCTCACCGCGACCAGCTTCGCGCGGGCCCTGCAGCGCAGCTACCAGCTGGCCTGGCGGCTGCCGCCGGTCGGGCTGCGGGCCGCCTGGCGCCCGCTGGCCCTGGTGGTCGGCCTCGCACTCTACATCGAGCTGCTGTACCTGTTCGGCCGCCTAGTCCGCGGTGTTCCGGCCGGCTCGGTCCTGGAAGACCTGGTGACCTTCGCTGGCGCCTGGGCGTTGTGGACCGGCGCAGGGTGGATCCTGCTCGCGGGTCGGGTCAGGCCGCGGCTGCTCGCCGTCGGCGGGCTGCTCACCGCGGTCGGCTTCGCCTTGCTGCGTCGCCTGTCCGCCTTCTACCTACCCAGCCTGGTGGTCAGCAACCAGCAGCAATTCGGGCTCCTCGGGGTGGCGTTCACGCTGTTCAGCTGGCTGTCGGCGTGCTCGTTCATCATCGTGGTGGCCACGGTCATCGGGGCCGTCCTGTCTGAGGATCTTGGCCGTCTTGGCCGGTTCATCCGGGCCTCGACGCGCTGAAGTCAGGCGTGGGCCC
>DASQUF010000130.1:0-14693 GCA_035641435.1 Propionibacteriaceae bacterium
TCCTACCGCCTCGACGACGGCCGGTGGGCCGTCACGGCCGGCTACACCTCCGGGACGGAGAACCGGCACGCCTGCTTCACCTACGACCCGCGCAGCCGGTTCTCGGTAGCGGCCAACGACGAGGCCCGCCGACTGCTGGGCGAGCTGTCGGCCGGTCCCCAGCCGGTCCGACAGCGTCCGACCGACTCCGCCCAGACCGGCGAGGACGGCGAGCCGACGGTCGACCTGAGCGACGAGCTGGCCCTGGTCCGGGCGACCCGGGAGCCCTCCCCCGGACGGCCCGCCCGCGACGAGGCGGACGAGCCGACCGTTGCCGTTCCCCGGTTGCTCCGCCCGGTGGCGGACCTGCCCCCTCAGCTTGGGGGCGACGGCTACAGCGAGGACTCGGTCCGGGTCTACTCCGGACTCAGCGACGCCACCGCCGTGCCGGAGACCGGCCCGGCCGCGGGTTGGGAGCCGGCCCTCGTGGTGAACTACCCGGTGGAACCGAGCCAGCAGGTGGACAGCGAGCCGACGACCGAGCCGGACGGTGACCCGCCGGTGTCGCCGGAGCTTCCCGCCGAGGTTCCGGGCACCGACGAGCAGCCGCCGGAGGTCGAGGTCCCGACCCTGCCCGGCACCGAGTCCGACGAGGGCCTGACCGAGCTCGACCAGGACCGGCGGTCCAGCCGCCGCAAACGGGCCACCGTCCCGAGCTGGGACGAGATCATGTTCGGCGGACCTAAGCGCTCACGCTGACCCGGTTGCGACCGGGCGCCGGGGGTCACGGATCCAGTCGCTCCACGAGCCGGGGTAGATCGCCGCGGTCCGCCCCGCCGACTCCAGCGCCAGCAGGCTCTGCGCCGCGGTGACCCCGGACCCGCAGTAGAGCACGGCGTCGCCGTCCACCCCGACGGCGGCGTACCGACGCCGGATCGCCGCCGGGTCCAGGAACCGGCCGGTCGAATCATGGTTGCCAGTGGCGGGCAGGTTGACCGCACCGGGAATGTGTCCGGCGACCGGATCGATCGGCTCGGTGGCCCCGGTGAAGCGCTCCGGCGCTCGGACGTCGACCAGCGCCGGCGCGGTTCCCTCCGCCAAGCCGGCGGCGATGTGTTCGGCGGTCAGCTGCCGGCGTTGCCCTGGTCTCGCGACGAAGTCCCCGGCCGGGACAGACCGAGCCGGTCCTGACTCGGTGGGTAGGCCTTCGGCCTGCCAGGCGGCCAGCCCGCCGTTCAGCACCCGCACCGAGGGGTGGCCGGCGTCAGTGAGCAGCCACCACAGCCGGGCGGCGGCCTGCGAGGTGGCGGCGTCGTACGCGACCACCAGCCGGTCCGCCCGTACGCCGATCGCCCGCATCGCCGCCTGGAACGCGGTTGTCGGCGGCAACGGGTGGCGGCCACCGGGCCCAGGTGGGCCGGACAGCTGCCGCTCCAGGTCGACCCACTGGGCGCCGGGCAGGTGGGCTGCCTCGAACTCCGGCAGGCCGGGCGGTCCACCGAGGGTCCAGCGCACGTCGGTGAGCACCGGCACCTCGTCGGCCTCGAGCAGCGCGGCCAGCTCGGCCGGCTCGACCAGCACCTCAGACCTCATCGCCGACTCCGTCGGCGCGCTCGAACGGCAGCGGCTCCAGCAGCGAGGCCCGGGCCACCGCCCGGGTCAACCGGCGCCGGTGGTGCGGTCGGCAGAGCACCTCGTAGGCCACCACCGACGGCAGCTCCCCCGGAGCCTGAGTGTCCCCCACCACCACCTGATCGCCCTCGGTCACCATCACTCCGTCGACGGTGCGGGCGTTGTGGGTGGCCCGGCTGCCGCACCAGCACAGCGAGCGGACCTGCAGTACCTCGAGCTTGTCGCAGAGCTCGACCAGCCGTTGAGAGCCGGGAAACAGCCGGGTCTGGAAGTCGGTCAGGATACCGATCGCGAACACGTCGATCCGCAGCTCGTCGACGATGCGGGCCAGCTGGTCGACCTGCCGGGCGGTGTAGAACTGCGCCTCGTCCCCGACCAGGTAGTCGACCCGCTCCCCACCGGTGAGGTGGTCGACGACGTAGTGCCAGAAGTCGAAGTCCGGGCCCACCTCGACCGCGGGTCGGGCGAGGCCGAGGCGCGAGGAGATGGTCGCCGCTCCGGCCCGGTCGTGGCTGGTGAACAACCGCCCCTTCCGGCCCCCGGCGGTCTGGGTGTAGTCCAGCTGCAGGGCGAGGGTCGACTTCCCGCAGTCCATCGGCCCGGTGAAGTAGACGAACTCGGCCACCCGGAGATCCTAATGTCGACACGGCACGAGGAGAGCGGACGACCGCGACACGCCAACTCAGTCGATCAGCAGCGGGACGAGCATCTCGTCGGCGGTGAGCGACCCATGCATCCCCACCAGGGTCAGCTCGCGCGGCATCCCGCGCGTCATCACGGCCCGTTCGTTCCGCATCGCGACCAGGACGTGTCCGTAGCGTTCCCGCAGGTCGTCGTCGACCGGTCCGAACCAGCCGTCCTCGATCGCCTCGTCCCGGGTCCGGACCCAGGCGTTCGGGCCCAGCCGGTCCCGCCATCGCTCGGCCACGCGCTCGGGCCGGTCCTGGTCGACGTAAAGCTGTCGGAACCGCGGCTCGCCGGCCAGCACCGTCACGCCGGCGACCAACTGCGGCTCGTCCTCCACCACCACCCGCTGGTCGGGCGGGACGTCGAGCATGCCGTGGTCCGCGGTGATCAGCAGTCGGACATCCTCGGGCAGCGCGTCGCGCAGCGCCTCGCAGTGGCGGTCGACCTGCACCAGCTCCCAGCGCCACTCCGCCGACGCGCTGCCGGTGGCGTGGCCCTGATGGTCCAGCGCCCGTTCGTAGCCGTAGACGATGCTCCGGGGCCCCCGCGCGCTGCCGGCGAGGGTCAGCGCCATCCGCGGTGCGACGTCGTGGTCGTCGTCGTAGCCCAGGAACTCCGCACCGCGCAGTACCGCCTCGGTCAGCCCGGTTTCGGCGAAGCGCTGCAGGGCCACCGAGCTGACGGCCACCCCGGCCGTGGTCGCCCGCTCGAAGAACGTCGGCTTCGGCTGGTAAGACCGGGCCGACAAGTCGCTCTCCCAGGTCAGCGCGTTCAGCACCTCGCCGGTGGCGGGAACCCGCGAGGTGTAGCCGACCATCCCGTGCTGACCGGGCACCAACCCGGTGCCCAGGCTGCCCAGGCTGGTCACCGTGGTGCTCGGGACACCCGACGTGATCGCCTGCGCGTCACCCAGCAGTGACGCGAGGTATGGCACCTCCCGCGCAGAGCGGCGGAGCAGGTTCCAGCCCAGCCCGTCGACCAGCACCACCACGTACCGATCCGCGGCCGGCAGGCCCAGCACGTCCTCGCGACAGCCGGGCACTCCCAGATGAGCCCCGATGCTCGGCATCAGGTCACCCAGGCTGGCCGAACCGTACGCCGGGCGGACAAGGTCCGCGGACCGGGAGGACGCATCGGCCGGAACGGGCCGCGGGCGTACCCCCGGGGTGGTCATACCATCGCCGCGCGCTGCTGCAGCGAACTGGCGAACCGCGCCAGCCTGGCGACCCGCTCCGCGCCGTCGGCCGCGACGCTCATCCGCACGGTGAGGTCGTCGCCGACCAGCGCGCCGGTGTAGCCGTGGTCGGCCTCACACTGCGGGTCGCTGCAGGACGCCTGCTCCAGGTCGATCCGGCGGACCGCCCCCCAGCCCACGGCGAGCCAGGTCTCGTGGATGTCCTCCGAGCCCGCCCGGTACGCCTCGGGCTGGGTCACCACCCGGGTCAACGCGACGGTGTTGATCTTGCTCAGGGCGACCGACTCGGTCGAGGACGCCGCGTAGATCCCCGCGGCCGGCGGCTCGGCCGGCTGGTCGTCGGTGTGCCCGACGATGAGCCGGGTCCCGGTCAGGGCCAGCACGGTGACGTGGCGGTGGATCTCGTCGTGGTTGAAGGTGGGCTCGTGGTGGACCACGAAGTCCAGCAGGTCCTCCTCGGCCAGGGCGATCAGCATCGCGTCCTCCACGAGCTCGGGGAAGTATCCGCACGCGTCGATCTCGGCCCGCAAATCTTTGCGAGTGGTGCCCAGCCTCATGCCCGCCATAATCCCACGGACTCCCGACAACGCTCTCCGCACTACGCCCGCGCCAGCCGCGGGCCCAGAATCACAGCATCCGGGCCAGCGGGTCGCGGCGGTCGGCGGTCGGCGCGATCAGCACACGGGCCCCGAGCACCGACACCGAGTTGAGCGAGGCGATGGTAGGGCTCAAGGTGACCGAGGCCAGCTGCGGGATGGCGTCAGCCAGTTGCGCCACCCGGTGCAGCACGTCCTCGATCCCCGCGACGTCCACCCCGGGGGCGCCGTGCCGCCCGAACAGCACCGGCGCCGCCTTGAGGTCGCGCACCATGGCCGACGCGTCCCCGGTGGTCAGCGGCGGCACCCGGTAGACGGTGTCGCCCAGCAGCTCGCTGGGGATGCCCTCGAGCCCCAACGACACGATCGGCCCGAAGGCGGCGTCCTCCCGACTGGTGATCACCAGCGCCACTCCGGGCGGCGCCATGGCCTGCACCACCGGGCTCGCCGCGCTCAGCTGTTCGTCGGGAGTCAGGCCGAGGTCGCTGACCAGGTGACCGAGCTCCCGCCACGCCTCGGCCATCTCCTCAGCGGTGTCGATGTCGCGGCGGATGCTGGCCTGGTCCGGCCGGCCGCGAACCGCGCGGTTGGTCGCCTTCAGCGCGACGTGCCAGCCCAGCCGGTCTGCCACGGCGACCGCCTCGTCGACCGTCGCCACGGGGAACCGCGGCACCAGGCGAATCCCGTACGCCCCGAGCAGCTCGGCCGTCTCCGGCGCGGTCAGCTCGCGGCCCTCCGGCGTCGCGGCGAGCACCTGGTTGACCACTCGGCGGGCCGCGACCTCGTCCACCTCCAGCATCAGCACCGCTCCGGGGTCCCGCTCCCGCCAGTGCGCGTACGCGGTCAGGGCCGACAGCGCGTAGATCGCATCGGCCGCAGCGTCGAAGCGGGGCAGACTGCCCGGCTCGTCGATCGTCCCGCCACTCATCAGCGGCGGGTGGAAGTCCAGGAACACTCCGACCAGCGGCTTGCTCGCCTCGGCCGCCACGTCCTCCAGGGCGAGGATCACGTCCTCGGTGCCCTCATCGAACACGTTCACCGCGGCGCACACCACCGAGTCACAGGCGGGGTCGGCCAGAGCGTCCCGGGCCGCCTCGACGAAGGCCGGCGGGTCGGCAACCGCGCCGAGCAACACCGGTTCGCGGTCCCGCAGCAGTCCGACGGAGTCCACGGTGTGCCGCATCTGCTGGGCCAGGGTGACCGAGTTGGTGATGATCCGGACCCGCGGCCCGGGTGGCAACGGCTGCCGGGCGGCGATCTTGGCCACGTCGATCATCGCGCCCCGGCGGTGCACCACCATCACCCCGGCCTGTCGGAACAGGGCGTCGATCGCCTCCTCCGGCGCGTGCCCCAGGCCGCCGCGGACGCCGGCGTGGGCGGCCCGGCTGGTCCGCCCGGGAGCGAACACCACCACCGGCTTCCGCCGGGTCAGCCGGCGGGTGATCCGGGAGAACTTCCTCGGGTTGCCGATGGAGTCAAGCTGCAGCAGACAGACCCGGGTGGCCGGGTCGTCCTCCCAGTACTGCATCACGTCGTTCGCCGTCACGTCGGCGTAGTCCCCGGTGCTGATGAACGAGGACACCCCGAGGTCGGCTCGGACCGCATGGTTCAACGACGCGACTCCCACGGCGGCCGACTGGCAGAACAGGCCGACTCCGCCGATCCGCGGCATCGGCCCCGGGGTGGCGTTCAGCGAGCCGGCAGTGTTGATCAGCCCCAGCGCGTCCGGCCCCAGCGCCCGGATCCCGTACGCGCGAGCCAGGTTGACGACCGTCAGGTTGTCGGCCCGCCGCACGTCCTGCCCGGTGAGCACCACGATCCCGTGCGCGCCCTTGTGGGCGGCGTCGATCACCACCTCGGCCAGCTCAGCGGTGGGCACCGAGACCATCGCCAGGTCCAGCCGGCCCTGCACCTCGGCCAGCGTGGAGACATTGGGCACCCCGACCGCCGCGCAGCCGTCGGTGCACACGGCCACGATCTCACCGTCGAATCCGCCGCCGAGCATCGAGTTGACCAGGCCCTGCACCCGGTCGCCCTTGCCGTGCACGGCGATCCGGCGCGAGGTCAGCAACCGCTCCATCGAGGCCCTCTCGGCCCGGTGCTCCCGGCGCTCCATCACCCCGACCGAGGTGTTGGTGGGCAAGATCGGGAACTCCACGTTGAGCACGCCGTCCTCGATCCCCTTCGAGATCCGGTAGCCCGCGTCGGCGAAGACCGCGGCCATCCGCCGGTTCTGCGGCAGCACCTCGGCCACGAACCGGGTGATGCCCCGTTCCCGCGCCGCCTCGGCCAGGTGCTCCAGCAGCAGCTGCCCGATTCCCCGACCCTGGTGAGCGTCCTCGATCAGGAAGGCCACCTCGGCCTGGCGGTCGTCGATCCGGTCGTAGCGGCCGACCGCGATCATCTCTTCGCCCAGGGTGACGATCAGGGCGACCCGGTCGACGTAGTCGACCTGGGTGAACCGGCGCACGTCGCGCTCGCTCAGCCGTGGGTAGGGCGCGAAGAAGCGCAGGTACTTCGACTCCGGCGACACCCGGTCGTAGAACGCGACCAGCTTGGCGGCGTCATCGGGCCGGATCGGTCGCAGGTGGGCAGCCCCGCCGTCGGTCAGCAGGACATCGGCCTCCCACTCCCGCGGATACCCAGGTGGGTCTTCGACCGGGTCGGCGGACACGGGTGCCAGACTACGCATGTGCCGGAGTTCGTCGCTGCTCTCGACCAGGGGACGACCAGCACGCGCTGCATGATCTTCGACCACAGCGGCCGCGAGGTCGCCCGCAGCCAGCGTGAGCACGAGCAGATCCTGCCGCGGGCGGGGTGGGTGGAGCACGATCCAGGCGAGATCTGGCGCTGCACCACCGAGGTGGTCGGTGGCGCCCTTGACGCCGCCGGGCTGTCCGCCGCCGACCTGGTCGGGCTCGGAATCACCAACCAGCGGGAAACCACCGTGGTGTGGGACGTCCGCACCGGCGAGCCGTACGCGAACGCCATCGTCTGGCAGGACACCCGGACCGACAAGATCGCCGCCGAGCTGGAGCGGGGCGGTCACGGCGAGCTGATCCGCGACCGGGCCGGCATCCCGCCGTCGACCTACTTCGCCGGCGGCAAGCTGGCCTGGCTGCTGCGCAACGTCGACGGCGTACGCGAGGCCGCCGAGGCCGGGCACGCCCGGTTCGGGACCATCGACAGCTGGCTGCTGTGGCAGCTGACCGGCGGCTCCGACGGCGGCCGGCACTTGACGGACGTGACAAACGCCAGCCGGACCATGCTGATGGACCTGACCACCCTGGACTGGGACGACGAGCTGCTGGCGGCGCTCGACGTCCCGCGGGCGCTGCTGCCCGAGATCGTGCCGTCCAGCCACGCCGAGGCGTACGGCACCACCCGCCCGGACGGGCCCTTCGTCGCGGAGCTCTCGATCGGCGCGGCGCTGGGCGACCAGCACGCGGCCATGGTCGGCCAGGTCTGCCTCGCCGCCGGTGAGGCCAAGAACACCTACGGCACCGGCAACTTCCTGCTGCTGAACACCGGCACCGAGATCTGCCGGTCGGAGAACGGGCTGCTGACCACGCTGTGCTACCAGTTCGGCGATGCGCCCGCGACGTACGCGCTGGAGGGTTCCATCGCGGTCACCGGCTCGGCGGTGCAGTGGCTGCGGGACCAGCTGGGCATGATCACCGACGCCGCCGAGATAGAGACGCTGGCCCTCGAGGTCGAGGAGGCCGCCGGGATGTACTTCGTGCCGGCGTTCTCCGGTCTGTTCGCTCCCCACTGGCGGCCCGACGCCCGCGGGGCGATCGTCGGCCTGTCCCGCTTCCACACTCGGGCGCATCTGGCCCGGGCGGCCCTGGAGGCCATCTGCTACCAGAGCGTGGACGTGGTGCAGGCGATGGAGGCCGACTCGGGCGTCGCCCTGGACGTGCTCAAGGTCGACGGCGGAGTGACGACCAACGACCTGTGCATGCAGATCCAGGCCGACACGCTGGGGGTCGACGTCAGCCGGCCCGTCGTGGCGGAGACCACGGCCCTGGGCGCGGCGTACGCGGCCGGCCTGGCCTGCGGGTTCTGGGGCTCGCCCGAGGAGCTGCGGGACAACTGGCACGAGGACCGGCGCTGGACCCCGCAGACCACCGCCGAGCAGCGGGCCGAGGGTCAGGCCGGCTGGACGAAGGCGGTGCAGCGGACGCTGGACTGGGTCGACGTGTGAGGAGAGCGCAACAATGACGACGGTGCCGCAGGCGGAGGGCCAGATGGCCCAGGATCCCGACCGGAACCTCGCCCTGGAGCTGGTCCGGGCCACCGAGGCCGCCGCCATTCACTGCTCCCGCTACCTGGGCTACGGCGACAAGAACCAGGTCGACGCGGCGGCCGTCGACGCGATGCGCCCGGTGCTCGGCGCGGTGCGGATGAACGGCGTGGTGGTCATCGGCGAGGGCGAGAAGGACGAGGCGCCGATGCTCTACAACGGGGAGCGGGTCGGGGACGGCTCCGGCCCCGAGTGGGACATCGCGGTCGACCCCGTCGACGGCACCACCCTGACCGCCAAGAGCCTGCCCGACGCGGTCAGCGTGCTCGGGCTCTCGCCGCGGGGCACGATGTTCAACCCCGGCCCGGCGGTCTACATGACCAAGCTCGTCGTGCCGGGCGCCGCCGCCTCGGCCGTCGATCCGGACGCGCCGATCGGCGACACGCTGGCCAAGATCGCCGAGCTGAGCGACCGCACGGTGGGCGAGCTCACCGTGGCGATCCTGGACCGGCCGCGTCACGCCGACCTGGTCTCGGCAATCCGCGCGGCCGGCGCCCGGATCCGGTTCCTGCTGGACGGCGATGTGGCCGGCGCCATCATGGCCGTGACCCCGGGCACCGGGGTGGACCTGCTCGTCGGGACGGGTGGCACCCCGGAGGGCGTGCTGGCCGCCTGCGCCCTGCGCTGCCTGGGCGGAGAGATGTTCGGCCGGCTGGTGGCCCGCGACGATGCCGAGCGGGCGGCGATCCTGGACGCCGGGTACGACCTGAACCGACGGCTGACCACCCGCGACCTGGTCGCCGGCGACAACGTGTTCTTCGCCGCCACCGGGGTCACCGACGGCTCGCTGCTCCGCGGAGTGCGGTTCGAGCCCGCGCGGATCATCACCCACTCCCTGTCCATGCGCTCCCTGTCGGGTACCGTCCGCTTCATCGAGGGCCGGCACGATCCCGAACGCTCCGGCCTGATCCTGAGGTCGACATGAGCCTCGAGCCAGTGGAGGGCCGCGTGCTCCAGCCCGCCCTCCCTCTCCCACCGCTGAGCCCGGCCGGCCGGGCCGAGGCCCTGCGCCGGCTGGCCGCCGAGCAGTTCGACCTCCTGGTCGTGGGCGGCGGCGTCACCGGTTGCGGGGCCGCCCTCGACGCGGTCACCCGGGGACTCCGGGTCGGGTTGGTCGAGGCCCGCGACCTCGCGGCCGGCACCTCGAGCCGGTCCACCAAGCTCTTCCACGGCGGGCTGCGCTACCTGGAGCAGCTCAACTTCGCCCTGGTCTTCGAGGCCCTCAAGGAGCGCCGACTGGCCCTGGAGACCCTCTGTCCCCACCTGGCCAAGCCGGTGCCGTTCCTCTACCCGCTGACCCGGCCGGTGTTCGACCGGGCCTACGCCGGGCTGGGCATCGGCGTCTACGACGTGATGGGCTCCGGCCGGGGCGTGCCGAACCACCTGCGCCACCTGAGCCGGCGGCAGACGTGGGAGTCGTTCCCGTCGGCGAACCGGGAGGTCGTCCGCGGCGCGATCTCCTTCTATGAGGGTCAGGTCGACGACGCCCGCCACACCATGATGATCGGACGGACCGCCGCGCACTACGGCGCAGCGGTGGCCACCAGCACCCGGGTGGTCGGCTTCCGGCGCGAGGCGGACCGGGTGGCCGGGGTCCGGGTCCGCGACCTTGAGTCCGGGAGCGAGTTCGACGTCCGTGCCGCCCAGATCATCAACGCTGCTGGCGTCTGGATGGACGAGCTGCAGGAGATGATGGGCGGCCGCGGCCAGTTCCGCGTACGCGCCTCCAAGGGCATCCACCTCGTCGTGCCGCGCAACCGGATCAACTCCCGGACCGGTGTCATCACCCGGACCGAGAAGAGCCTGCTGTTCATCATCCCCTGGGGCGACCGCTGGATCATCGGCACCACCGACACCGACTGGGCCCTGGACCGGGCCCATCCGGCGGCTAGCTCGGCCGATATCGACTACCTGCTCGGCCACGCCAACCGGCTGCTGGCCGACCCGCTGGACCGCGACGACGTGGTCGGCGTGTATGCCGGCCTGCGGCCGCTGCTGGCCGGCGAGTCCGAGTCCACGTCCAAGCTGTCCCGCGAGCACGCCGTCGCCTCCCCGGTCCGCGGCGTGGTCACCGTGGCGGGCGGGAAGTACACCACCTACCGGGTGATGGCCAAGGACGCGGTCGACGCCGCGGTTGCTGACCTGGACCTGCGGGTGCCCGAGTCGTGCACCGAGGAGGTTCCGCTGCTCGGCGCCGAGGGCTACCGGGCGCTGTGGAACACCCGGGCCCTGATCGCCGAGGAGACCGGACTGACCCCGGTCCAGGTCGAGCACCTGCTCAACCGGTACGGCTCGCTGCTGCCCGAGCTGCGGGCGCTGCTCGTCGAGCAGCCCGAGCTGGCCGCGCCGCTGGACAGCGCTCCCGGTTATCTGAAGGTCGAGGCGGTGTACGCCGCGGCGTACGAGGGCGCGCTGCACCTGGACGACATCCTGGCCCGGCGGACCCACATCTCCATCGAGACCTGGGACCGCGGCGTCGCGGCCGCCACCGAGGTGGCGGGCCTGGTCGCCCCGGTGCTCGGCTGGGGCGAGGCCGAGGTGGCTCGAGAGATCGAGCACTACGACAAGCGGGTGGCCGCCGAGCGCGAGTCGCAGTTCCAGCCTGACGACCTCGCGGCCGACGCCGCCCGGCTCGGTGCCCCCGACGTACGGATGGGACGGACCGGATGACGGAACCACCGAGCACGCTGCGGGATCTGGTCGGGGCCTACCTGGCCGAGCAGTGCACCGTGATCACTGACGCCGAGGCCGCGCTGCGCGGGGGCGAGAACGTGGTGCACGTGACCCGGGTGGCCGTCCGCCGGTTGCGGAGCACGCTGCGGGTCTTCGCTGAGCTGTTCGACGTCGCCCAGGCCGGACTCCTGGAGGACGAGCTGGTCTGGTGGGCTGGCCTGCTCGGGACGGTGCGGGATCTGGACATCCTGCAGGACCGGCTGACCACCCAGATCGCCGCGCTGCCGCCGCACCTGGTGCTCGGACCGGTCGAGGCCACGATCCAGACCGAGATCGCCACCGCGCGCAAGACCGGGATGGACGCGGTGCTGGAGGCGATGGACTCCGAGCGCTACCGCAACCTGATCGCGCTGGTGGAGTCTTGGCGCAGCGACCCGCCGTTCACCTCGGCGGCGGACTTGCCGGCGGCCAAGGTCAAGGGCTACGTCAAGCGAGCCGAGAAGAAGGTCAGCAAGCGGCTCGCGGCCTCGGTGGCGGCCCTGGAGGCCGGCGAGGAGGGAGCCGACGAGCTGTTCCACTCCGCCCGGAAGGCCGGTAAGCGGCACCGGTACGCGGTCGAGGCGACGGTGCCGCTCTGGGGGGCCAAGGCGGAGAAGATCGTGGCCGCCCGCAAGGAACTGCAGGACGTCCTCGGTCACCACCAGGACCGGGCTGTGATCGCGGCGTTCCTGCGCGACCTCGGTGCCCGGATCGGTGTCCGCTGCGGGGTCAACGGCTTCACCTACGGCCTGCTGCACGCCCGGGTCGTCGCCGCGGGCGACACCCTGGTCGCCGAGGTCCGCCCCTACCTCTAACCGGCGACGGGGCCAAGCCCAGGTCTGGAGCGTTCGGCCCTGCTAGCCCTACTGTGCTGGTCATGGCCCCCTCGGTGGTCGCGGCACTGGTGGCTGCTGGCGTCTCGCTGGTCCTGGCCGCCATCAGCATCGTCACCAGCGTCCAGCAGAATCGAACGCGACGAGGATGAGGACCGGCGCAAGTCCATGGCGGCGGCGGCCAACGCGCTGCACTGCTTCCGCCCACCCGACCGGCCCGTCTTCTGGCGGATGCTCATCGCACAGGCCCGGCTCTACCAGGGCCTGCTCCTGTCCCGGGCGACCACGTTCCGGGTGCCGGTCTCGAGCCAGCAGTGGGCGGATCTGCTGCGACTGGAAGAGCAGGAGGGATTCCGCTGGCGATCGCCCGACGATGGCGGTGCCCCGCTCGAGGAGACGCTGGCCGTGACGGACCGCTACCTCCAGGCAAAGGTGGTCACCACCTGGCAGCGCCAGCACCCGTGACCCGGGCGGCTCGGTCACCGGGCGCGCGGCGCAGGTCCCGGGACTTGTCCGGCCTGCACGGCACAATGGGCGCACGACGTAGCTGAGGAGGACCGCGGCCCGATGGCCAGAACCCCCGCCCCACCCGAGGACGACTTCACCGAGCGGATCGTCGACATCGACGTCTCCTCGGAGATGCAGACCAGCTTCCTGGAGTACGCGTACTCAGTCATCTACTCCCGGGCCCTTCCCGACGCCCGCGACGGGCTGAAGCCGGTGCAGCGGCGGATCCTCTACACGATGGACGAGATGGGGCTGCGGCCGGATCGCAGCCACGTGAAGTGCGCCCGGGTCGTCGGCCAGGTGATGGGTCAGTACCACCCGCACGGCGACGGGGCGATCTACGACGCCCTGGTCCGGACCGCGCAGCCGTGGACCATGCGGCTCACCCTGGTCGACGGGCACGGCAACTTCGGCTCGCTGGACGACGGCCCGGCGGCGATGCGCTACACCGAGTGCCGGATGGCCCCAGCGGCCCTGACCATGACCGACGGGCTGGATGAGGACGCGGTCGACTTCAAGCCCAACTACGACGGCAAGGACACCGAGCCGGTGGTGCTGCCGGCCGCCTTCCCGAACCTGCTGGTGAACGGGGCGACCGGGATCGCCGTTGGCATGGCGACCAACTGCCCGCCGCACAACCTCGTCGAGGTGGTGCAGGCCCTGCGGCACCTGGTCAAGCACCCGGACGCCGAGGTCGACGAGCTGATGCGGTTCATCCCGGGTCCGGACCTGCCCGGGGGCGGCAAGATCATCGGACTGGACGGCATCCGCGAGGCCTACCAGACCGGGAGGGGGTCGTTCCGGATCCGAGCCACCGCACGGGTGGAGCAGGTGCACCCACGGCGCAAGGGCATCGTGGTCACCGAGCTGCCCTACCTTGTGGGTCCGGAGCGGGTCATCGAGCAGATCAAGAACCTGGTCAACGCGCGCAAGCTGAACGGCATCGCCGACATCAAGGACCTGTCCGACCGGACCAACGGCCTGCGCCTGGTGATCGAGGTCAAGAACGGCTTCAACCCTGATGCGCTGCTGGAGCAGCTCTACCGGCAGACCAAGCTCGAGGACAGCTTCGCCATCAACGCGGTCGCCCTGGTCGACGGCCAGCCGCGGACGCTGACGCTGCGCGAGCTGCTCACCATCTACCTCGAGCACCGCTACGAGGTCACCCGGCGGCGCACCGCATACGCGCGGAGCCGGGCCGAGGAGCGGCTTCACCTGGTCGAGGGTCTGCTGGTCGCCCTCCTCGACATCGACGACGTGATCGCCATCATCCGCAACAGCGACGATGTGGCGGCGGCCCGGGCCCGGCTGATCGAGGTGTTCGAGCTGTCGGAGATCCAGGCCAACTACATCCTCGACATGCCCCTGCGCCGGCTGACCCGCTTCAGCCGGCTGGAGCTGGAGACCGAGCGGGATGCCCTGACCGCCCGGATCGCCGAGCTGACCGAGATCCTCGACAACCCGGAGCAGCTGCGCTCGGTGGTCAGCGTCCAGCTGGCCGAGATGGCCCAGCAGCACGGGACGCCGCGGCGCACGATCCTGCTGGCGGCCAGCGGGGTTGTCACAGCGGCGACCGCGACTCCGCTGGAGGTCGCCGACGACCCGTGCTGGGTGCTGCTGTCGTCGGCCGGGCTGCTGGCCCGGACCGACCATGCGGACTCGATCCCGGCCGCTGGTACCCGGGCCAACCACGACGTCATCGTTTCCCGGATCCTGACCACGGCCCGGGGCGACTGCGGCCTGGTCACCTCGACCGGACGGCTGATCCGGATCAACGCCCTGGACCTGCCCACCGTGCCGGCCACGGCCAACGCCCCCAACCTGCAGGGGGGTACCCACGTCACCGAGCTGATCAGTCCCGAGCCCGAGGAGCGGGTGCTCTGCCTGACCACGCTGGCCCCCGACTCGCTCGGCCTGGCTCTCGGCACCGCCGACGGGGTGGTCAAGCGGGTCAACCCGGAGGTGCTGGGCAAGGACAGCTGGGAGGTCATCCGGCTGGAGCCGGGCGACCGGGTGGTCGGGGCGACGGAGCTGGCCTCGACCTCGGTCGAGCTGGTCTTCGTCACCAGCGATGCCCAGCTGCTGCACTTCCCGGCCGCCGGGGTCCGCCCGCAGGGCCGGTCCGGCGGCGGCATGGCCGGGATCAAGCTCGGCCCGGGCCAGCGGGTCGCGTTCTTCGGAGCCTTCGACCCGGCGGACGCGGTCGTCGTGACGGCGTCCGGCTCGTCGACCGCCCTGGAGGGCAC
>DASQUF010000131.1:0-11617 GCA_035641435.1 Propionibacteriaceae bacterium
CCTTGACATGTGACCATTTAGTCACATATCATCCTGGTTGTGGACGAGTCCGCCGACGTCTTCCGGGCCCTGGCCGACCCGACCCGCCGGGCGATCCTGGATGCCCTCTTCGCGACGGACGGGCAGTCGGTCGGGGCGCTCTGCGCGCTCTCGCCGGAGATGACCCGGTTCGGGGTGATGAAGCACCTCCGGGTCCTGGAGGAGGCCAACCTCGTCACGACGGTGAAGCGCGGTCGGGCCAAGCTCCACTACCTCAACCCGGTGCCGATCGCCCAGATCGCCCATCGCTGGGTCAGCAAGTACGCCGCCCCGTTCGCCTCCGCGCTGGTCGACCTGGACGACCAGGTCGCGGCGGCGCCGTCCGCGTAAGCCAACTCAAGAGAGGAGTGCCCATGGACACCGCGCACGTCTACCAGATCTTCATCGCCGCCACGCCGGACCAGGTCTGGACGGCGATCACCGACTCCGCCTGGACCCGCCGCTACCTCCACGCCACTTCGTTCGTGGCGTCGCCCGTGGCGGGCCGGCCGTTCCGGACCGTCCTGCCCGACGGCCGCCTGGCCATCGACGGGATGATCGAGGAGATGACCCCGCCGAGCGACGGCGGGCCGGGGCGGTTCGTGCAGACCTGGCACGTCAACTACGACCCCGTGCTGGCCGCCGAGCCGCCCGGTCGGGTGGAGTGGACCGTCGAGGCCGCCGGGGACGGGCTGACCCGGGTCCGGCTGGTGCACGCGGGCCTCGAACACAGCCCGCGGACCTCGGCCGAGGTCCGCGACGGCTGGGTCTGGGTGCTCGACGCGCTCAAGACGGTGCTGGAGACCGGCTCTTCGCTGCCGCGGGCGACCCTGGTCTAGGGGACCCGCCGTCGGACCCGCCGGGCGTAGTGGGACGGCGAGACACCCTCGGCCGCGATCTCCTCCGCCAGCACTCGCAGGTTGGCCTCGGCCGCCCGCGCCTCGACCACCTCGTGGTCGGGCACCGGCGTCTGGTGGGCCACCAAGGTCCGGCCGGCCAGGTCGAACGTGCTGCCGGCCGGCAGCACGTGCAGCACCGCTCCGGAAACCAGCAGGGGAGCGGTCCGCTGAGCGGCGTACGCGTTGGCCACCAGGTGCTGCCCGTCCACCACGGTCACGGCGCCGCGACCGACCACCTCGAGGCGGGTGCCGTCGGTGACCACCGCGGCGGTGTCCTCGTCGACCCCGAGGCCCAGCAGGGCGGGGGACTGGGCGACCAGTGAGAGCAGCCGGCCATAGCGGTTCCGCTGCTCGAAGTGCTGGTCGACGATCGCGCCGCGAAGGAGCCCGAGCCCCGCGGACAGCTGGCTCATCCGCTGCCGCGGCGTCGCACCGCCCGACCCGAACGCGATCATGTGCTCGGTCAGGATGCTGGCCCCGGCCGAGGTGCCCCCGACCACGGCACCGCGGTCGTACGCGGCCGCGATCGCCGCCCCGAACGGAGTTCCGGTGATGAACGCGCTGAGCTTGAGCTGGTTGCCGCCGGTCATGAACACCGCGTCCACCTCGGCCAGCGGCTTTGCCAGCTCCGGGTCGGCGGCCTCCGCGCGGCTGGTCGGGCGGAGGGCGACCACGTCCGCCGCGCCGAGGGCGGTGAACACCGAGCGGTAGACCTCCACCACCTCGGGTCCCAGAGACGAAGCGCTGGGCACGACCGCGATCCGGCACCCCGGTCCGCCGGCTGCGGCGACGAAGGCCCGCAGCACCGTACGCCGGCGCACCTTCGCCTCGGCGCCACCGATGGCGAAGAGCGTTCGGCTCACGGGTGACCGGCCCAGGTGGCGGTTGCGCACAGCGTGGCGGCCGCCGCGGCTCGGACCCGTCGCAGCTCACGCAACCGGGCTTCGGCCTCCCAGGACGAGATCGAGGCCCCGTCGGACTCCAACGCGACGGTGCAGGCCTCCAGCAGCCGGAGGGCGCGGTCGATCCGGGCCTGCTGCCGCGTACTGAGTCCGGGAGCCGTCGCCAGTCGTACCGGCCCGGACGGCCGCACCCCGGCGGCCACCTCCAGCCGGCCCAGTGCCTCCGCAGCGGCGATCACCGTCTCGCTCAGGGCCCCGTCAGCCTCGGGTGGGCTGGGCGGCGGGACGGGCGGCTCGGCCGGCCAGACCCGCCACTGCACCGCCGGACCGACCCGGTGGGGGACCAGCGCGAAACCGGCTTGGCCAGCCACCACGGCCTCGCCGACGGTCAGCGCGTCCGCGGTCAGCGCCGCCGGTCCGCGCAGCGCGCCGGACGCACCCGGCGCCGGCAGGGCCAGTACCCACATGTCGCTCTCCCGCGCGGCGATCGAGGGCAGGGCGGCGGACAGGGGGACGGCCCCGTTCTCGTCAAGACCCAGCCGGACCTCGGGGTCGACCACGTGGTGCGCCACGTCGACGCCCTGCACCACAGCGACCGCCGCAGCGACCGTCAACGGCGTATTGATCATCGCGTTGAGCGCGACCGTCAGCCGGAGCGCGGGCAGCGAGTCCATCGCCACACCGTACGTGACGCCACGACCGGTGGGGTGACCACGGACGATAGGTTTCCTCCCATGGCCGCCGTAGTCGACCTCGCCGGGGTGACCGTCGTCCGCGGCGGAGCCACCTTGATCTCCGACATCACCTGGACCGTCGACGAGTCCGACCGCTGGGTGATCATCGGACCCAACGGGGCCGGTAAGACCACCCTGCTGCAGGTCGTTGCCGCCCAGATCCATCCGACGGCGGGGGTCGCCGGCCTGCTCGGCGAGGTTCTCGGCACCGTCGACGTGTTCGAGCTGCGACCGCGGATCGGTCTCACCTCAGCGGCCCTCGCCGAGCGCATTCCGCGCGGTGAGCGAGTCCACGACGTCGTCGTCTCCGCCTCGTACGCGGTGGTCGGCCGGTGGCGTGAGGTGTACGACGAGCTCGACCACGAGAGGGCGACCGAGCTGCTCGCCTTGTTGCGGATCGACGCCCTGGCGATGAGGACGTTCGGCACGCTGAGCGAGGGGGAGCGCAAGCGGGTGCAGATCGCTCGGGCGCTGATGACCGACCCCGAGCTGCTGCTGCTGGACGAACCGGCGGCTGGTCTCGACCTGGCCGGCCGAGAGGCCCTGGTCCGGACCCTGACCGAGCTGGCGCAGGACCCGTATGCACCCGCCTCGGTCCTGGTCACCCACCACGTGGAGGAGATCCCGGCGGGGATCACCCATGCGCTGCTGATGAAGGGGGGTGCGGTGGTGGCCGCCGGCCCGCTCGACCAGGCCCTCACTGCGGAGACCCTCACGGCGGCCTTCGACCTGCCGTTGTCCCTGACCAGGGACGGCGATCGCTTCGCCGCCCGGGCCCTTTAGCCGACTGGCAAGATGGACATCGGCGCTAACGGGTCCGGAAAGAGGCTGACCGCGTGGGGGTGAACTTGACCGACTGGCTGGGCGACAACTCCTGGGCGCTCTGGCTGAGTCTCGCGTTCCTTCTGGCGGTCGCCGAGATCCTCTCCCTCGATCTCGTCCTGATCATGCTGGCTACCGGAGCGCTGGCCGGGGCGGGGGTGGCCGTGTTCGCCCCGGACCTGTGGTGGCTGCAGATCCTGGTCGCCGCCGGCGTCAGCGTGGGGATGCTGCTGCTGCTCCGGCCGACCCTGATGGCCCGGGTGCGCAACATGCCCGGCTACCGGTCCTCCACCGACAAGATGGTCGGCAGCAGCGGCGTCGCGGTCTCCCAGATCGACAAGAGCGGCGGCGAGATCAAGGTGGACGGACAGAGCTGGACGGCACGGCCGTACTCATCCGACCTGGTCATCGAGCAGGGTGAGGAGATCGAGGTCTACGAGATCGACGGCGCGATCGCCGTGGTCTATCCCAAGCACGGCGCCTTGCCGTGAACCTCCGGCGGTGTGTACTGCCGGTAGGCACCTCTTCGAGTAAAGGAAAGACGTGGACATCGGGACCCTGATCGTGGCCATCGTCATCGCCTTGGCGGTGATCTTCTTCCTCGGCAGCGCGATCCGGGTCATCCGCCAGCAGCGGGTAGGCGTGGTCGAGCGGCTGGGCAAGTTCAAGCGAACCCTGGAGCCGGGCCCGCACCTGGTGGTCCCGATCCTGGACAAGGTCCGCTACAACCTGGACATGCGGGAGAACGTCGTCCCGTTCCCGCCGCAGGGCGTGATCACCGAGGACAACCTGATGGTCAACATCGACTCGGTCATCTACTTCCAGATCATCGACCCGGTGCGGGCGGCGTACGAGGCGCAGGACTACATCCGGGCCATCGAGCAGCTGACCATGACCACGCTGCGCAACATCATCGGTGGGCTGGACCTGGAGGAGACCCTGACCAGCCGCGAAGAGATCAACCAGAAGCTGCGGATCGTGCTGGACGAGGCAACCGGCAAATGGGGGATCAAGGTCAACCGGGTGGAGCTGCGCGCGATCGAGCCGCCGGCCACCATCCGGGACGCGATGGAGAAGGGCGCCCGGGCCGAGCGCGACAAGCGAGCGGCGATCCTGATCGCCGAGGGCCAGCGGCAGTCGCAGATCCTGTCCGCCGGTGGTGAGAAGGAGTCGGCGATCCTGCGGGCCCAGGGTGACCGGGAGGCGGCGGTGTTGCGGGCGCAGGCCGACCGGCAGGCGCAGATGCTGCGCGCCGAGGGCGAGGCGCAGGCGATCAGCACGGTGTTCAACGCCATCCACGCCGGCCAGCCCGACCAGGCCCTGCTGGCCTACCAGTACATGCAGATGCTGCCCACCATTGCCCGCGGCGACGCGAACAAGGTGTGGATCGTGCCGAGCGAGCTGAACAAGGCGCTCGAGGGTTTGGGCAGCGCGGTCGGGTCCCTGACGTCGGCGATTCCGGCGGCGGCCAAGGGCGAGTTCACGGCGCCGGAGAAGATCGACGTGCAGGACGAGATCCGCCGCAAGGACGCCGACGAAGCCGAGGCGGACCGGACGGTCGAGGAGGCCATCGCGGCCGCGCAGGAGCTGGAGAGTCCTAGCCTGCGTGGGGACAAGCCGCCGGTGGCCGAGCAGCTGGCGCTGTCCACGTCTCCTCAGCGGGCCGACGGCGCGCCGCCCCGCGCCGGGATGGAGTACCCGACGGCGTACGAACCCCAGGGTCAGCCCAGCTCGCAACGGTGACGTGGCTCGAGCCGCTGGCCCTGCTCGGTGCGGGGGCGGCAGCCGGCCTCATCAACACCGTCGTCGGGTCCGGAACCCTGGTCACCTTTCCGGTCTTATTGGCGTTCGGCCTGCCCCCGGTGGTGGCCAACATCTCCAACACGGTCGGGCTCACCCCCGGGTCGCTGTCTGGGGCACTGGCTACCCGGGTCGATCTGGCCGGGCAGCGTACGCGGGTGCTCCGCTTCGGCGTCGCCTCGCTGCTCGGCGGGATCGTGGGGGCAGTGCTGCTGCTCCGGCTGCCGTCCTCGGCCTTCGCCGCGATCGTCCCGGTGCTGATCGGGCTGGGCTGCGTGCTGGTGATCCTCCAGCCGTGGCTGTCGCGCCGGCTGGCCGAGCAGCGCGTGGGTCTGGATGCCGATGCGCCGCCGGCGCACGGGTCGGTCTGGCTGTGGCTGGGCATCTTGATCACCGGCGTCTACGGCGGGTACTTCGGAGCGGCGCAGGGGGTGCTGCTGCTGGCGATCCTGGGCATCGGGCTGGCCGAGGGCCTGAACCGGATCAACGCGGTGAAGAACGTGCTGGCTCTGATCGCCAACGCTGTTTCCGGCCTGCTCTTTGTGTTGCTGCCGCTGACCCCGTGGGCGGACCCGGAGGCGAAGGTCAACTGGCCGGCAGCTCTGGCCATCGCCGTCGGGTCGGTACTGGGAGCGCAGCTGGGCGGCCGGGTGGGGCGGCGGCTGCCGCCGACGATCTACCGGGTCGTCATTGTCGTGATCGGGGTGGCGGCGATCGTCAGCCTGCTCGCCGACTAGTGACACGCCACTAGCACCGATCGCTACGCCGCGGATCAGTTGACGACCGCCTCCTCCTGGTGGCGGAGGATGGCGTTGACCGTCGCCGCGACGGACATGTCGCTGGTGTCCAGCCAGAGGCCCTGGCCGGCAAGCTCCCGGACCATCTCCTCGTGCATGTGTGCCCAGGCCTCCAGCACGTACTCGTCCGGGCGTTCCCGGTCGCGGGCCCGGGCCACGTCGATGGATGGTGTCAGGACGACCAGCCCGACCGGCTCGTCCGGGAGCTGGTCGAGGTAGCTCTGCAGCCGCTCGGCCGACCCGATCACGTAGTCCAGCACGACGGCATAGCCCTCGCTGCGGAACGACCCGGCGAGCAGGCACTGGTTGCGCACGCAGAGGTCCGTCGGCCGGTTGGCCTCCTCGTCACCGAAGGGGTCGGGCGGAGCGCTACCCCCCACGACCAGGTGCTGGATCACGTCGCCCAGGATGTGCGCGCCGTGGCTGAACCGGGCGGCCAGAGCAGCGGAGGTGGTCGTCTTGCCGGCGCCGGGGATGCCGGTGACCAGCCACGTCTGGATGACGGGGCTCATGTCAGGAGCCCGGGCCGCGGGCCTGAGTGAGGGCGAGGACCTCGGCGGAGGGGAGGGTCGCCAGGGCCGGCCCGGGCAGCAGAATCTTGCTGCCCCGGATCCCACTGCCGATCACTACCCACTCGGGCTGAACCGTCGCCTCGTCGACCAGAATGGGCCAGCCGTCGGGCAGCCCGATCGGGGTGATGCCGCCGTACTCCATCCCGGTCCGGGCAACGGCGTCATCCATGGTGGCGAAGGAGATCTTGCGGACGTCGAGGTGCTTGCGCACGGTCTTGTTGACGTCCGCGCGGTCGGTCGCCAGGACCATGCACGCTGCCATGGTCGTGGTCTCGCCCCGGCGGCCGGCGACCACCACACAGTTGGCCGAGACGTCGAGCGGGACCGCGTACGCCGCACAGAACGCGGCCGTGTCCGCAAGCTCGGGGTCGATCGGCGCCACCCGGCAGTCGAGGGATGAGGCGGCAATGGCGGCCACCACAGGCGGCGCAAGCAGCTCGGGGTGCTCAGCCGCCGGGAGCCAGTCGAGGGTGCCAACGATCTGCATCAGAGCAAGATCATAACGACCCCGGCTCGTCATGGCCGGGGGCCGAATCCAAGCCTGCCGAACGCGAGATACAGGACAGCGATGCAGAAGAGCGTCCAGCAGACGCTCAGAAGGGTTCCGAGCACACGGCTGGCGGCGGTCGTGTTGTGCGTCCTGGCGGCCGACCCTGCGGCCTCGACGTACTGTCCCAAATGCCTTGACGGCCACGATCACGGCTGCCATCTCGGGAATGCCCATGGCGAGTGAGTCGACAATCCCGAAGCGCTCGGTGGCCCCCATCCAGGCACTGCCGGGGAGCGTTGGCTGGGTGGCGGTAAGGCTGTCCCGCGCGGCCAGTGCGAAGCTCGAACGCACCACAGCGCCGCCGCCGAACACAGCAGCCGCGACGACGCCGACGACCAACCCTGCCCGCATCACATCAGGCGATGCGCCAACCGCCAGGACGGTGGTCAGGCAAAGGCGACGAAGATCACAGCACTGCCGCCATGGGTGTCGCAGGCAACAGGCCACCGAGCGGAGTGGCAAAGAGAAGGATGCCGGACAGCGCGACAAGCAGCAGAGCGCACACGACCGCGATGTACATGGGTCCTTCTTGGACGAGGCAGCCCGCGCAAGGCTGGAGCCTTGCACAATCAAGGAGCAACGTTGCCGTGAGCGAGGCCGGGGTCTGAGGAGGGGCGTCACGACAATCCAAGCGGTCGCGGATCCGGAGGACCTGCGACTGGCCGACTATGTCCGGCTGCGGGACGCCTCGCTGCGCCGCTCGATCGAGGCGGCGGGCGGGCTGTTCATCGCCGAGGGCGAAAAGGTCATCCGCCGGGCGGTCGAGGCCGGCTACCGGCCGCGGTCGTTCCTCCTGGCCGAGCGGTGGCTGGACGGCCTGCAGGACGTTCGTGACCGGTGGCCGGATGCGCCGACGTACGTGGTCAGCGAGACCCTGGCCGAGCAGGTGACCGGGTTCCACGTCCACCGCGGGGCTCTGGCCTCGCTGCATCGCGAGCAGCGGCACACCGTTACGGACCTGCTCGAGCGCCGACGGCTGGTTGTGCTGGAGGACATCGTCGACCACACCAACGTGGGGGCCATCCTGCGCAACGCCGCTGCTCTCGGCTGGGACGGCGCACTGCTGTCGCCGCGAACCGCCGACCCGCTCTTCCGTCGGGCGGTCAAGGTCAGCATGGGCGCGGTGTTCTCGCTGCCCTGGGCTCGGCTGGAGGACTGGGGGAGTGCTCCCGCCCGGTTGACCGACGCGGGCTTCACCACGGTTGCCCTCACTCTGACGCCGGATGCCGCCGAACTCGACCAGGTGGCCTTCACGCTCCGGCCGGACCAACCGGTGGCGATCATGCTCGGCACCGAGGGAGCCGGGCTGTCGACCCGGTGGACCGAGGGTGCCACGGTCCGGGCCCGCATCCCCATGACGGCCGGCATCGACTCGCTGAACGTGGCGGCCGCGTCTGCGATCGCCTGCTACGCCCTCTCGACCCGAGGGCTCACCGGCCAGTCGGCCGGGTAGTCGTCCGCGCGCTCCTCGTGCAGCGTGAACAGCTTCTTGCGGGCGCGGCCCGACAGCCGGTCACCGAACACCGTGCCGTTGAGGTGGTCGGTCTCGTGCTGCAGGCAGCGCGCGAGCAGCCCGGTGCCGTGCACCTCGACCGGCCGGCCCTCATGGTCCTCGCCGGTGCAGGTGGCATGGTCGGGTCGGGCCAGCTCGAGGTAGGCCCCAGGTAGCGACAGGCAGCCCTCGTCGGCCGTCTCCAGATGGCGGTCCTTGCCCTCGGGCAGGGTTACCTCCGGGTTACAGATCACCCCGACGTGCCGGACCTGGTCCTCGTCGGGGCAGTCGTAGACGAAGACCGCGAGGTCCACACCGACCTGGGTGGCGGCCAAGCCGACGCCCTCAGCGGCGTACATGGTGGCGAACATGTTCTGCGCCAGCTCGCGCAGCTCGCGGTCGAAGCGGACCACGGGCCGGGCCGGGGTGTGCATCACCGGCGTGCCCCACCGAACGATCGGCAGGATGGCTCCGCCGGTCCGCAGCTCGTCCACCGTGCCTGTGGTCACGATCGGGAGCTCGCCGAGGCCCCGCGCCGCCCAGCCGGCGCCTCGCGGCGTTCTCCTCGGTCGAGATAGAACCCAGCCATCGCTCCGTCGTCGGCCTGGCGATGCATCCACCCGGACGACGCAGGGCCCTCGACGCACTCCCGATCGCAACCACTCTGCATGGCGTCTTGGATATCACGACCGGCTCGGTGACAGTGGTGCAGTGAGCGAGGAGGTGTGGCCGCCGGAGCTGGAGTCCGCCCTCACCGACTACGTCCGGCACCTCGAGGCGCAGCGCGGCCTATCCGAGCACACCGTCCGGGCCTATCAGTCCGACCTGGCTGGTCTGTTCGACCATCTCGGGCGCCTCCGCGTCCACCGGCTGGCGGATGTCGACCGCCGGGCGCTGCGCAGCTGGTTGGCCAAGCAGCAGAGCCTAGGCCAGGCGCGGGCTACCACCCAGCGCCGGGTTGCGGCGGCCCGCGTGTTCTTCGCCTGGGCGCACCAGACCGGCCTGGTGGAGAGCAACCCGGCAACCGGCCTGCGCTCGCCGTCGCTGACCCGCAGCCTGCCGCCGACGCTGGCGCAGGCGGATGCCGCGGCCATGCTCACTGAGGCGCTGTCCGTCGTCGCGGAGGGCGGTGGGCCGGTGGCGGCCCGGGATGCGGCGATGCTCGAGCTGCTCTACGCGACCGGGATGCGGGTCTCGGAGCTGTGTGGTCTCGATCTCGGCGACCTGGACAGCGCGCGCCAGGTGGTCCGGGTCTTCGGCAAGGGGAGCAAGGAGCGAACCGTCCCGGCCGGCCGACCGGCCTGGCGGGCCTTGGACGCCTGGGTCGGTACCAGTCGGCCCGCACTCGTCACTGCGCAGTCGGGCGATGCCGTGTTCCTTGGCGAACGGGGTGCCCGGATCAACCCTCGCGTCGTACGCCGGGTGGTACATCGTGCCCTCCGCGTGGTCGACGGCGCTCCGGACCTTGGGCCGCACGGCCTCCGGCATGCCATGGCCACCCACCTGCTGGAGGGCGGGGCAGACCTACGGAGCGTGCAGGAGATGCTCGGGCACGCATCCCTGGCCACCACGCAGATCTACACCCACGTCACCGACGACCGGCTGCGTCGTGCGTTCGCGCAAGCGCACCCCCGGGCGTAGGAACTCTTCCACAGGCTCACGGCGCATCGGGTCAGAACCAGGTCATCGGGTCCACCAGCCTTCCGTCGAGCCAGACCATCAGGTGCAGGTGGCATCCGGTCGAGTAGCCGGTGCTGCCGACGTAGCCGAGCAGCTGACCGCTTGCCACCCGGTCACCCGGACTGACCACGTACCGGGCGGCGTGGTTGTAGCTGGTGGTCACGCCGTATCCGTCCACCGATCCGTGGGCCAGCAGCAGCCGGTGGCCGTACGCCCCGCTATAGGTGGTCGAGGTGACGGTCCCGGCGTACGGGGCGCGGATCGGACTGCCACAGCCGGCGCGGAAGTCGGTGCCGTCGTGCAGCTTCCAGCGTCGCAGCACCGGATGGAAACGCATCCCGAAGGCGGACGTGATCGCCCCCAACACCGGGCGGCCGAAGCCGTGCCGGCCACCGGGACCGATCGCCCCCAACGCCGCCGCCGCAGCTCCGAGCCCTGCCTCGGCTGCGTCTGCCGCGGCTTCGGCGCGTGCTCGGGCCCGCTCCGTCGCCACCGCCCGGCGGTCGGCCGCCAGCAGGCGCAGCGGCCCCCTCGGCTCGGTGCGGATCAGCAGCAGCGGATCCAGGTACGTCTCGCCGTGGCGCAGCCCCCAGTGCAGGCAGCCGCCCGCGCAGTGCCCGCCGGTCGCCACCCGACCGATCGGCTCACCGAGCGCGATCCGCTGACCGACCCGCACCGCCGCGGCGATCGGCTCGTAGGTCGTCCGGTACGCCCCGTGGTCGATGCTCACCACCCCGCGCCCGGCCACGGAGCCGGCAAAGACCACAATGCCGGCTACGGCCGCGCGGACCGACTGGTCGGGCCGCGCGACGAGGTCCACACCGCGGTGCCCGGGCCCGTAGTCGTGGTCGGGGGTGTCGAAGCCGCGGACGACCTCCGGCGACCCGGCCAGCGGCCACCCTGCGGGTCCGGGCAGTCGTGGATCCGCGGCCGCTGGCGGGGGAGCGGCGATGACCAGGAGCACCGCCAGCAGCGCGCAGACTCGGGCCGGGACCAGGCGGCGGAGCAGGATCACGCCGGAGAGTGTGCGGATCGAGGCCGCGATCGACCGGCGGCGCTGAGATCTGTGGACAACCGCGGCGGAGCCGGCCGCCTGTGGACAACCGGCCGCCGAGGTGCGGGCGTTCCCCGCCGTCGCGTACACTCGCCGGAGCAGATCGGCCACCCGATCTGACTTCGCATGCCGGCCTACCGGTCCTCACCGACCGGGCGGCACCAGCGGTCTCGCTCCCGGGTACGCTCCGCGGCGGGTCTGTGCCGCGCCGGCATCAGGCGGCGTCGAAAGGCTCGGCGCCGAGCAACCGCACGCCGGGCGTTCGCCTGCCCGGTAAGGAAGGAATGCGGCCATGGC